>DXZN01000015.1 GCA_019419645.1 Collinsella sp.
CATGCCGGTGAACGTGCTCTCCGGCGGCGAGCGCCGTCGCGTGGCGCTGTGCAAACTGCTGCTCGAGGCTCCCGACCTGCTGTTGCTTGACGAGCCCACCAACCACCTGGACGCAGAGTCGATCCTGTGGCTCGAGCACTTCCTGCACAACTACCAGGGCGCGGTGCTTGCCGTCACGCACGATCGCTACTTCCTGGATAACGTTGCCGAGTGGATCTGCGAGGTCGACCGCGGTCACCTCTATCCCTACAAGGGCAACTACTCCACGTATCTGGAGACCAAGGCTGCGCGTATCGAGGCACAGGGCAACCGCGATGCCAAGCTCGCCAAGCGCATGGAGGCCGAGCTCGAGTGGGTACGCAGCTCGCCCAAGGCTCGCCAGGCCAAGAACAAGGCCCGTCTGGCTCGCTACGAGGAGATGGAGGCCGAGGCCCGCGCAAGCCAGAAGCTCGACTGGACCGACATTCGCATTCCTGTGGGCCCGCGTTTGGGCAACAAGGTGCTCGAGGCCCATCACCTGCACAAAGAGTTCGATGGCCGCGTGCTTATCGACGACCTTTCGTTCACCCTGCCGCGCAACGGCATCGTGGGCGTCATCGGCCCCAACGGCGTCGGTAAGACCACGCTGTTCAAGACGATTGTGGGTCTGGAGCCGCTGACTTCGGGCGAGCTCGAGGTGGGCGAGACCGTCAAGATTTCTTACGTCGACCAGAACCGTTCCGGCATCGACCCCGATAAGAACCTGTGGGAGGTCGTCTCGGATGGCCTGGACCACATGATGGTCGGCGAGACTGAGGTTCCGAGCCGCGCTTATGTGGCGAGCTTTGGCTTTAAGGGCCAGGACCAGCAGAAGCGCGCTGGCGTACTATCCGGTGGCGAGCGCAACCGTCTGAACTTGGCACTCACGCTCAAGCAGGGCGGCAACCTGCTGCTCCTCGACGAGCCCACGAACGACCTCGATGTCGAGACGCTGTCCTCGCTCGAAGCGGCGCTGCTCGAGTTCCCGGGCTGCTCGGTGGTCATTAGCCACGACCGTATGTTCCTGGACCGCGTCGCCACGCACATTCTGGCGTGGGAGGGCACCGACGAGAATCCGGGCAACTGGTATTGGTTCGAGGGCAACTTCGAGGCCTATCAGGCCAACCGCATCGAGCGCCTGGGCGAGGACGCAGCCCAGCCGCATCGTATCCACAGGAAACTTACCAGGGACTAGTTTGATGTGGCAAAGGGACAGCCCCTTTGTCACACGAACTTATGCTCAACCTGGGAAAATAAAAAAACGCGGCGAACGTTTTTGTGACGTTCGCCGCGTTTTGCTATTCGTTGGATTCTTCAACCTTGTCGACGGTCCAGGTGGCTCCGAGGCCTCCGGTGGTGTTGCGGCGGATGCGCACGGTGACTTCGTGGCGCTCGCCGGCCTGCGTGTAGCGCAGGGGGAAGATTGCGCGGTTTCGCGCGGCCTCGATGGTGCCGCGTTCGCGGGCGATCCAGTAGTACTCGCCGACGATGCCGAGCGTGTCGGCGCCGTAGGGGAGATAGGTCGACAGCTGGTGTAGCAACGGGCCGGGGCAGAAGACCTCGGTTGCGAAATCGACGGGGAAGTCCTCGGGGATGGTCGGTGCTGTGGGTGCGGGGGCCGGTGCTGCTGCGGGTACCGAAGCCGGTACCGGTGCGGGAATTTGGTCATAGACAGGTGCGGATGCGGACTCGATGACGGGTGCAGACTCGGGCGCCGGTTCTGGCTTAACTGCGGAATCTGTCGGTTCCACGGAGACGGATGTGTCTTCAGTCTCGGTTTTGGCGTCGGCTTGCGGGGCGTCCTCTGCCTCGACAGACGGCTTTGTCTCGACCGGCGTGGATGCCATGGTGGTGATGCCGGCGTTGGCGTTCTCGGGGTCATAGACGACCGTGAGCGAGATGGCGGGCTGCGGTGCCTCGGGCTCCGATGCCGCCTCGGTAGCGTCCTGTTCTGCGAGTTCTTCGGGCTGATCGTCCTCGGCCTCGTTGCCAAAGACATCGCTGTTTTGGAGCGCAGGCGTCTCGGGTTGGTCAGCGGCTTCTTCGGTTGTCGACTTGGGCGCTTCGTTGAGCTCCACAGTTGCTTCCTGCTCGGATATGACTTCGGGATCGGTCGTGGCGGCGATTTCGGGTTCGGCTTCTGCTGCTACCTCGATAGCGACTTCGATCTCTGTCTCGGGCTCGGGCTCCGGAGCGACTTCGGCCACGGACTCGGGCTCGGGACGCTTAACGTGCTTGGGACGCACGGCCTTCAGGTCCTTCTCGCCGCGCTTTTTCTTTTTGTAGGACTGCTTGGCGCCCTTGGTGGCCTTGGGCTTGTCCTCGCCCTTGGCAAGTGCGGCATCCCATGCCTCGTTGGCGATGACCGTGGCATACAGGCGACCGCCCTTAAAGACAGTCAGCTTAATGCAGTCGTCGAGTTCCTCGAGCAATTCGCGCGTGGACTCGAAGCCCAGGTCATAAGCAGCCATGTCGCCAGCGGCGAGAGCCTCCTCGACCTGCGTCATAAACGTTTGCTTACCGCATCCGATTGCATCGCGCAGCAGGCGATACAGATAGATGTGGTTGCCCAGCGAAAGCGTGGGCGTAACTATTGTCTTGCTCATGGCAAATCTCCTCTTTACACATGTAAAGCATCTTACCATCGCATGGCGCTCGCCATGACGGCGCCCAAGGCAAACGGGCGCGACCGTTGCCGGTTCGCGCCCGTTGTACAGGTCGGTTATCTGTGAGAGGCAAATGTGCTTAGTTGCCCGATGCCGTGCCTTGGCTCGAGTTGCCAGATGCCGTGCCGGACGCGGTTCCGCTCGAGCTGTTCGAGCTGTTGGTGTTACTGCTGTCTGTTGTGCCCGTTCCCGAAGTGGTGTCGCTCGTCTGGTCGCCCGTGCTCGACTGCGAACCGTCAGCCGTTTGGCTTGAGTTGGTCGTGCCGGACGGCGAGCTACTGTTGGCCGTAGAGGAATCGGTGCCCTGCGATTGGTTTTGGGTGTTCGAGGACGAATTGGCAGAGGCAGAGCTGTCTTGCGTGTCGTCCGTCTGTGCCTGCTGATCCTGCGACTGGGTGTTGCCATTTGCATCGCTCTCGGTTGTGCGCGACGACAGGATTGGCTCGGGACGCTCGCCCAGACCCTCACCGGCAGTGGTGATAAGGATGGCACCGGCGCAGGCGATGACCGCGACGATGGCGATGGCGATCGAGAAGATGATGACCTTCTTTTGCGTCTGGCTGCGCTCTGCCGCCGCCTTGGCGCGCAGGCTGTTGGGGGCGACGCGCGCCGTGGTCGCGCGCCCCGCAATCTGGCGCATCTCCTGCGTGGTCGCGGCTCCGCCCAGGTGCTCCTCGGCATTAAATTCAACGGGCTCGTAGACGCCGGCAGGGTAGTCGACAGCGGCATGCGTGCCTTTGATTGCTTCGGCGCTGGCGGAGATAAAGTGGCGATAGACCTGCGAGGACACAACAGTGATGACTGAGCTCACAGCGGCACCAATTACTGAACCAGCGATGCCGATTTTGGAAGCAAGTGCGACGCTCGTGGCGGCAGCTGCGGCGCCGGCGATGATTTGGGGAATGGAAATGTCGTCGAACAGGCCCTTTTTGGGCGCGATGGCCATGGTCTGTCCGATGGAATGGTTTTCGTGAACGCCGTTGTTGAGCGCGGCCGGTGTCATGACGCGCGTGCGCGGCGCGTCAGTGTACTTGGTTGTCATACGGGGTCCTCCCGGTGTAAATCTGCTTCGTTTCGTGTAGCCATCAGGGTACCCACCAGATGTGAATCGTACGTGACATTTAACAGATACCATCAACTCATCAATTGCTCACCAAGTTGGTGGGATGCGGCTACACCCGGCGGTTGAACTACAATAGGGCTTGCTAATAGTGTTGAATAGCGTCTACGCACGGGAGCATTCTTATGAATCTTCACCTTTCTCAGTCTGATGGCTTTTTGCGTGTGGCGGCGGCGTCGCCGCAGATTCGCGTGGCCGATGTCGAGGGCAATGCCGAGGTTGCGCTGGCGGCTGTTCGCGATGCTGCCGGGCGTGGCGTTCGCGCGCTGGTGTTGCCCGAGCTTAACCTAACCGGCTATACCGCGGCCGACCTGTTCCATAACCGCACGCTGCTGCATGCCTGTGAGGCGGCGCTTGTGCGCATCCTCGACGAGACGCGTGACCTGCCGATCGTCTTTACCGTTGGCTTGCCCGTTGCGGTGGCAGAAAACATCTACAACTGCGCCGCCGTGTGCTGCGCGGGCGAGCTTTTGGGCCTCACGGCCAAGAAGCATCTGCCCAACTATGGCGAGTTCTACGAGCGCCGCTGGTTTGCTCCGGCGCCCGCAGATCCTGTATGGGTCGAGTTTGCCGGTCAGGGTCCGGTTCCGCTGGGTTCGGGGCTTGTCTACCGCTGCTGTGATGAGGGTGCCGAGGACCTGGTGCTGGGCGTTGAGGTCTGTGAGGACCTGTGGGTGCCGGCGCCCCCTTCGACCGAGATGGCGCTTGCCGGTGCGACGGTGATTCTCAACTCGTCGGCTTCGGACGAAATCATCGGTAAGGCTGACTACCGCCGTAGCCTCATATCCAACCAGAGCGCGCGCCTGTACTGTGCCTATGCCTACGCGGATGCGAGTGAGGGCGAGTCCACGACCGACATGGTCTTTGCGGGCGAGAACCTCGTCTACGAAAACGGCTCCAAGCTCGCCGCGACCAAACTGCTTACCTGTGATATGGCCATCGCCGACGTTGACCTTGACCGCCTGGTTGCCGAGCGCCGTCGCTCGACGACGTGGACGCGCGCGGACGATGCGCCGGAGGCCACGACCGTTGAGTTCTCTTTTGAGGGCGTGCTGACAGACGAACCTGTCCTGCGCGATGCACTCGGCATCGACCGTGTCTTCCCCCGCGCGCCCTTTGTGCCGGCCGACCATGGTGACCTGGCCGAGCGTTGCGAGACCATCCTCGACCTGCAGACCGCCGGCCTCAAGACCCGTCTGGCCCATACGGGCACCAAGGCTGCAGTCATCGGTCTTTCGGGCGGCCTGGACTCCACGCTGGCACTGCTTGTGACCGTGCGCGCCTTCGATGCACTGGGGCTGCCGCGCACCGGTATCACGGCCGTGTCCATGCCCGGCTTTGGCACGACGCATCGCACCAAGTCGAATGCCGAGTCGCTCGCTCGCGACCTTGGCGTGAGCTTCCGCGAGGTTTCGATCCACGCGGCCGTGGAGCAGCACTTCAAGGACATTGAGCACGATCCGGCCGTGCAGGACGTGACCTACGAGAACAGCCAGGCCCGCGAGCGCACGCAGATTCTGATGGATCTGGCCAACCAGGCTGGCGGTTTTGTCATCGGCACGGGCGACCTGTCGGAGCTGGCGCTCGGTTGGGCTACCTATAACGGCGACCACATGAGCATGTACGCCGTCAACGCGAGCGTGCCCAAGACGCTTGTGCGCCATCTGGTGCGCTATGCGGCCGATGTCTTTGGCGGGCGTATTGCCGAGGTCTTGCTCGATATCCTCGATACGCCGGTGTCCCCCGAGCTCCTGCCGCCCACGGGCGACGGCGAGATTGCGCAGAAGACTGAGGACCTGGTGGGCCCGTACGAGCTGCACGACTACTTCCTCTACTACCTGCTGCGTTTTGGCTTTGAGCCGGGCAAGATCTACCGCATGGCGCTCAAGAGCTTCGAGGGCGTCTACGACGTCAAGACCATTCACACGTGGCTACGCACGTTCTACCGTCGCTTCTTTGCCCAGCAGTTTAAGCGCAGCTGCCTGCCCGATGGCCCCAAGGTGGGCTCGGTCACGCTCAGCCCGCGCGGCGATTGGCGCATGCCGAGTGACGCCAGCTCGCGTCTGTGGCTTGCGCAGATCGACGCGCTCAATGCAATTGACTAAGGTTGGCTAAATTGAACCAATACGGGGTTTCTAAGCGTTACACTTTTGCAATCTGATGGCCCGTATCGCGCGGCGCTCTTGTCGGAGCGCCGCGTTTTTCATATCGAAAGGTGGCACCATGCAGGCATCGCAGCGTCTCGACCGCTTTGGCGCGGAGGTCTTCGCCTCGCTCAACAACAAACTGCTTGCGCTGAAGGCTCAGGGCAAGACCATTTACAACATGAGCGTGGGCACGCCCGACTTTAAGCCGTACGACCACGTGGTCGAGGCGCTCACGCAAGCGGCCCAGGACCCCGAGATGTGGAAGTATGCCCTGCGCGACCTGCCCGAACTCAAGCAAGCCGTGTGCGATTACTATGAGCGCCGCTTTGGCGTTTCGGGCATTACGCCGTCTATGGTGCAGTCGTGCAACGGCACGCAGGAGGGCGTGGGCCATTTGGGCCTGGCCCTGCTCGATCCGGGTGACACCATTTTGGTTCCCGATCCGTGCTACCCGGTCTTTGAGGCGGGCGCCAAGATTGCCGATGCCAAGCTCGAGTACTATCCGTTGGTCGCCGAGCATAATTACCTGCCCTATGTGGCGGGCATCGATCCCGAGGTGGCCGATCGTGCCAAGTATATGATCGTGTCGTTGCCCGCCAACCCGGTCGGCTCGGTGGGCACGCCCGAGGTCTACGAGGAGATCATCGCTTTCGCCCGCGAGCACGACCTGCTCATCGTCCATGACAACGCGTACTCCGACATCGTGTTCGACGGCGAGCCGGGCGGAAGCTTCTTGCAGTATCCTGGTGCGCTTGAGGTGGGCGTGGAGTTCTTCTCGCTTTCCAAGTCGTTTAACGTTACCGGTGCGCGTATCGGCTTTTTGGTCGGCCGCGAGGACGTGGTCTCTGCCTTTGCCAAGCTGCGCGGCCAGATCGACTTTGGTATGTTCTTCCCGATCCAGAAGGCTGCTATCGCCTGCCTGAACGGTCCGCGCGATGAGGTCGAGGCGCAGCGTCTGAAGTACCAGGAGCGCCGCGATGCCCTGTGCGACGGTCTTGAGGGCCTGGGCTGGGAGCGTCCCAACGCGCATGGCTCTATGTTTGTGTGGGCCAAGCTTCCCGGTGGTCGCACCGATTCCATGGCGTTTTGCGAGGAGCTCATGGAGAAGGCCGGCGTTGTGGTGACGCCGGGCGCGAGCTTTGGTCCTTCGGGCGAGGGGCACGTGCGCATGGCGCTGGTCTTGCCGCCCGACCAGATTGCTTTGGCTGTCGAGGCCATTCGCGAGGCGGGCCTGTATTAGAAAGGTATTTCGGCTCGTCAATAGCTCGAAACCGATTTCGTGCAGTTATTTTACGATTTCTGCAAACAATTTCGGTAAACGGTCGATTTTTGGCTGCGAATAGGAGCATAATCAAAGTCCCGATTGGATGTATTGGGATTACGGCAAGCCGCTCGGGTCGTTCCCGGGCGGCTTGCTTGTGGAGAGAGATGGGAGTTTCTAATGGTTAACGAGAAGAAGGTCGCTATTGTCGGCTGCGGTTTCGTCGGTTCGTCTTCGGCGTTCGCGCTGATGCAGAGTGGTCTGTTCTCCGAGATGGTCCTCATCGACGTGGACAAGAACCGCGCCGAGGGTGAGGCCCTGGATATCGCGCACGGCATGACGTTTGCCGAGCCGATGAAGATCTACGCCGGCGATTATTCCGATGTCGCCGACGCCGCCATGATCGTCGTCACCGCTGGTGCTGCCCAGAAGCCCGGTGAGACTCGCCTGGACCTGGTCAACAAGAACGTCAGCATCTTTAAGTCCATTATCCCCGAGATTAAGAAGTCCGGCTTCGACGGCATTCTGCTCATCGTCTCCAACCCGGTCGATGTTCTGACCTACGCCGCCATCAAGATGTCCGGCCTGCCCGAGGGCCACGTCATCGGTTCCGGTACCGTGCTCGACACCGGCCGTCTGCAGCAGATGCTTGGTGCCCATGTCGAGGTCGACCCGCGCGATGTCCAGGCCTATGTCATGGGTGAGCACGGCGATTCCGAGTTTGTCGCTTGGTCCAGCGCTCAGGTTGCCGGCGTTCCGCTGAACACCTTCTGCGAGCTTCACGGTCATCTGGAGCATGAGGCTGCCGAGAAGCGCATCGCCGAGGACGTCAAGAACTCTGCCTACACCATCATCGAGAAGAAGCACGCCACCTACTACGGCGTCGCCATGGCCGTCAAGCGCATCTGCACTGCCGTCATGCGCGATGAGCAGACCGTTCTGCCTGTCTCCTCGCTTATGGTGGGCGAGTACGGCCTGTCCGATCTTGCCATCTCCATGCCGACCGTCGTTGGCCGCGACGGCGTTGTCTGCCGCGTCCCCGTGCCGCTGAACGATGACGAGCAGCACGAGCTCACCGCCTCCGCCAAGGCCCTCAAGGACATCATCGACAGCGTCGACTTCTCCTGCTAAATCAAGCTCGCTAAAGCGAAAAGCTACAATGAAGGCGTCCGAGCCCACACGGCCCGGGCGCCTTTTTGGTGCAAAGTAACCTGACCCCAATGCACCATAGTTGACGGGAGGGCCATGTCGGATTCGCCTAATTTTTTGACCTATGCCCAGACGGCGTTTGACCCGTTTGAGGAACGGCCGTTCTGCGCGGTGGATAGCCTGGTCTTTGCGTGGTTGTCCTATTTGCGTTTGCCGGGTGATATGGCGGAGCTGACGAACTGGCAGGGCCTAGACGTACGCGAGCTGCTGCGTGCCGAGTGCTACTGGGACATGATTGGCGACCTGTGGGACCCAGAGGGGAGCAGGGCCTTGTTGGAGGCCGTGGCAGCAAGCCCTCGCTACCGTGGCGTGCACGTTTGCGGCTATCGTGCCGTGAGCGATGTGGTGGCGACAGAGCAGTTTGCAGCCATGGCGTTCCGGTTTCCGGCGGGGTTTAGTTATCTTTCCTTCCGGGGGACCGACAGCACGATTGTGGGCTGGAAAGAGGACTTTAACATGGCATTCCGGTGTCCTGTGCCGGCCCAGGAATCCGCGGCGCGTTATGTGGACGAGGCGGCGGACGCGATTGACGGGCCGCTTTTGTGCGGAGGTCATTCCAAGGGTGGAAACCTTGCGGTGTACGGTGCGACGATGTGCTCCGATGTCGCCCGTGAGCGAATCGAACGGGTGTATTCCCATGATGGTCCGGGCTTCGTCGAGGAGTTTCTGAACGGCAACGCCTTTGCCGATCTTTCCGGTCGAATCGACAAGACGCTACCTCGGTCGTCGATCTTTGGCATGATGTTTGAGACGCAGGAGGACTATGCCATCGTTGAGAGCACCGAGTTCAGCCTGCTGCAGCACAATCCCTTTAGCTGGGTGGTTGATGGTCGCGACTTCGTGTACTGTGAGCGCCTGTCCGCCGGTGCTCGATACGTTGATGGCTCCATTCGCGAGATGCTGCTTGCAGTGGGGCCTGCCGAGCGCGAGCGTTTTGTAGATGCATTGTTCTCCGTGTTTGAGGCTACGGGTGCTGAGCGGTTTGCGGATATCGCTGGGAATCTGCGCGAGAGCCTGCCCGTGATGCTCCAGACTGCGCAAGGTTTCGACAAGGATACACGACGCTTTGTCTCGCAGACCATCGTGGCAATCCTTAAGTGCGCACTGCTGCCCAAACGACCCCAGATCGACATGTCCGCTGCCGGTAAGAGTCTGGCAGAACAGCTCGAGGCTTGGCAGTCCGAGCTCCTGCGCTAGCCATTGGTGCAAAGCAACCTGTCCCAGATGCACCAATCTTCGATGCGCTCGGGGAGGGCTCGACCGCTATACTGGTTCATGCCGAAATCGATCTAGAACGGAATGCCGTATATGAAAATCAATCACGCGATTCTGCATATCCTGGACTTTGACTCTGCCGTCAACGTCATGAGCCAGCGCGAGCTCGATATCGAGAGTCGTACCGTGCGCAACTTCGTGACCACGCATCTGCGCCGCGCACGTACCTCGGCCGACAATAAACGCGCCACGTTTGCCGAGAACTCTGCGTTTGGCGGCGAGCTCAAGGGCTATTTCTTTGGCGAGCGCGAGTTCGTGGACCTGTCGCAGCAGATTGCAGAGTTTATCTCCTCCGAGCTCACCAAAGCCGAGAAAGCCGAGTCCACCGACGTGCTCGTGGCCGATTTTGACGACGATGAGGATGCCCGCTGGTTTGCCGTGATGCTGCTGGGCTCCAAGCAGGCTTTTATGCACGAAGTGGGCCGCGAGGAGGGAGAGGTGCGCAACGACATCGCGCGCCACTACGCCATTCTGCCGAACCCCTCGCAAAAGGTGCCGAGCTATGCCATCGTGCGCGCGAGTACCATGGAGATCGGCTACGTGGACAAGAAGCGCAAGATTGCCGGCGAGGACCGTATGCTCATTCCCGACGGTCTGCTGCAGTGCGACACGGGCGTATCGGGCAAGGAGGTCATCGACACCGTGACGCGTGTGGTCGAGGAAGTCGCCGAGGAGCACGGTGCCAATACGGCCGTAGCGCTCGCTAAGGTTAAGGCTGCCGTTGCCGAGAAGGTCGAGGATGACGAGGAGCTTCCGCCTTGGGATATCGTCGATGAGGTCTTTGAGGACGAACCGGTCATCAAGGAGAGCGTACGTGCGGCGCTGACCGAAGAGAAGGTGCCCGAGCGTGTGCCCGTGGAGCGCAAGCAGGTCGAGCGTGCGGCCGTGCGCAACCACAAGATTCGTACCGACACGGGTATTGAGATCAGCTTCCCGGCCGAGATGGGCTCGAACTCCGAGTACATCGAGTTCGTCAACGAACCCAACGGCCTCATCTCCATCGAGCTCAAAAACATCGGCAGCATCGAGAATCGATAAACTGCGCCTGGACGCTGCAAAAAACAAAGGCCGAAGCTCCGATGGTGCTTCGGCCTTTTTGCATGGGATTGAATTGCGCCGCAGGCTGAGCATACGTCAGCGAAAACGCCCCTAGGCGAGCAAGGTGACGTGAAAGAGGAGGGCATTGACCTTCTGGTCATGCCCGACGATTGAACGTCAGATTGCCGCTCTGGGGCGTTTGCAGCGTCGAGCTGTTGCGCGGGTTGGTAAACCCGCGCAACCCTACAGCTGGCGCAGGCCTTCCTCGAGGCCGGTCTTGCTGTCGGTCTTCTCGTCGCGCATCTTGATGACGCGGGCGGGGACACCGGCCACGACGGCACCAGCGGGGACGTCCTCGACGCACACGGCGCCGGCGGCAACGACAGCGCCCTTGCCTACGTGCACGCCTTCCAGGACCACGGCGTTGGCGCCGATCATGACATCGTCCTCGATGATGACGGGCGTGGCGCTTGCGGGTTCAACGACGCCTGCCAACACGGTTCCAGCGCCGATGTGGCAGTTCTTGCCCACTGTGGCGCGGCCGCCCAGCACGGCGCCCATGTCGATCATGGAGCCCTCACCGATAACGGAGCCGATATTGATGATGGCACCCATCATGATGACGGCGCGGTCGCCGATCTCGACGCGGTCGCGGATGATCGCGCCCGGCTCGATGCGGGCGTTGATGCCCTTGAGGTCGAGCATGGGCACGGCGGAGTTGCGGCAGTCGTTCTCCACATCGTAGTAATCGATGGAATCGGCATTGGCATCAAGGATGGCTTTGAGCTCGTCCCAGTCGCCAAAGACAGTCTTGCCACGACGACCGCCGTAGACGTGTGCGTCGCCCCAGGCAACCTTCATGCCCGGCTTTTCGCGCACGTACAGTTTGACGGGCGTTTTTTTGGGCGCGGTGGCGATGTAGTTGATAATCTCCTGTGCATCCATATCGGCTGCATTGCTCATTTGCTGTCTCTCCTTTGGGTGGATCCGGTTGATACCTGGTTAGGCAAACATGACCTGGTCGAACGTATAGAAGCCGTGCTCGCGGGTGACGAGCTTCTGCGCGGCTGCCAGGGCGCCGTTGACGAAGATCTGACGGCTCGTGGCGCGATGCGTGAGCGTGACTTCCTCGTCCTGGCCAAAGAAACTCACTTCGTGCACGCCGGCGACAGTGCCACCGCGCAGCGAGTGCATGCCGATCTCCTTGGGGTCGCGCGCTCCGCACATGCCCTCGCGGCCATAGACGGGGTGGTAGCCCGCCTCGGGCTCGGCTTCGACGACGGCATCGAGCAGCAACTTGGCAGTGCCGCTGGGGGCGTCGACCTTTTGGTTATGGTGCGTCTCGACGATTTCGCAGTCAAAGCCGGGCAGCTCGCGTGTGGCCTGTGCTACCAGATGACGCAGGGCTGCGATACCGATGGAGTAATTGCCGGAGTGCATGACGCGGGCGTTCTGACCCAGCTCGCGCAGGCGATCCATCTGCTCTGGTGTGTAGCCCGTGGTGCCCGAGACCAACGCGGCGCCTGTACGCTCGACATAGGCGACGACGGCATCGAAGGTCACGACGTTCGAGAAGTCGATGATGACGTCGGCTGCCGGGGCACTCTCGAGCTCGGACAAGTCGAAGCCGATCTGGGCGACGATATCAAAAACGGGCTGACCGGCGGCGTCGACAACGCCCTCGGCGGTGGTGCGGATGAGCGAGCCCATACGGCCCGTTCCCATAATGACGGTCTTAATCAAGCAGACCAGCTCCCTTCAGAGCATCGGTAAGTGCAGCGCGCGTGTCGTTGGCCATGGGGCACAGCGGCATGCGGTAGTTTGCCTCGATCATACCCATCTGTGCGAGCGCTTCCTTAACAGGGATGGGGTTGACCTCGCTAAAGAGGGCGTTGATGAGCGGCTGACCGGCGATCTGGATATCGCGGGCGCGCTCCACGTCACCGTCCAGATAGGCGCGGCACATGTCGTGCACGAGCTGCGGCTGAACATCGGCCCACACGCTGATGGTGCCCGAGGCACCCAGGCTCATGAGCGGCACGGTGAGGGCGTCCTCGCCCGAGTACATGCGGAAGTCGTCGGACAGCAGGTGGGCGATCTTGGCCGCGTAGGCGACGTTGCCCGAGGCTTCCTTAATACCCATGATGTTGGGGTGCGCGGCCAAGCGCTCCACATTGCGCTCGCTGATGCCGCAGCCGCAGCGGCCGGGGATGTTGTACAGGATGCAGGGGATATCTACGGCATCGGCAACGGTCTTAAAGTGCTGGTAGATGCCCTCTTCGTTGGACTTGTTGTAGTAGGGGGTAATGAGCAGCAGGCCGTCGGCGCCCAGGCCCTGATAGGTGAGCGACTTGGTGAGCATGGTCTGCGTGGAGTTGGAGCCCGAGCCGGCGATGACGGGGACACGGCCTGCAACCTGCTTGACCACCGCGGCGACAACGGAGTTGTCCTCATCGTCAGTCATCGTGGCGCTCTCGCCGGTGGTGCCCAGGGTGAGGATGGCGTCGGTACCGTTTTGCAGGTGGAAATCGATAAGGCGCTCGAGCGCGTCAAAGTCGACGCTTCCGTCCTTTTTAAACGGCGTGACGAGGGCGACGATCGAACCCTCGAGGTTGCGGATATCCATGTTCTTCTCCTTCGCTTCCGCGATCTGGATGCGTTTGTTCCACTGAGCGGCGACGGCCAGACGCTCGTCCTGGGCGCGACGGCGGGCACTTTCGGCGCGCGACTTGGCCAGCAGCTCTCGGCCGCTCGGCAGCACGTCGAGCGTGGCAAAGTAATCGCCCGGGCGCTCAGCACGGCGGATGAGGTCGGCCGAGCCATCGGGGCGCAGCAGCACCTCGGCGGAGCGCAGACGGCCGTTGTAGTTGTAGCCCATGGAGTAGCCATGCGCGCCGGTATCGTGGATCACGAGCAGGTCGCCCATGTCGATATGCGGCAACTCGCGATCAATGGCGAACTTGTCATTGTTCTCGCATAGGTTGCCCGTGATGTCGTAGGTGTCCGTAACGGGTGCTGCGGTCTTGTCGGCGCCACCCGGCTGACCCATCACCGTGATGTGGTGGTAAGCGCCATACATGGCAGGGCGGATCAGATCGACGGCGCTTGCGTCGACACCGATATAGTCCTTGTAGATCTGCTTCTCGTGGATGGCCTTGGTGACCAGGCAGCCGTAGGGGCCCATCATAAAGCGGCCCATCTCGGTGCAGATGGCCACATCGCCCATGCCGGCAGGAACCAGGATCTCGTCGTATGCCGCGTGCACCCCCTCGCCGATGGCGTGAATGTCGTTGGCCTGCTGCTCGGGCAGATAGGGGATGCCGACGCCGCCGGACAGATTGATGAAGGCGACGTGTGCGCCGGTCTCGCGCTCCAGGCGCACGGCAAGCTCAAAGAGGATGCGCGCAAGCTTGGGGTAGTAGTCGTTGGTGACGGTGTTGCTGGCAAGGAATGCGTGGATACCAAAGTCCTCGGCACCCTTGGCCTTGAGCGTGCGAAAGGCCTCGAAGAGCTGCTCGGTGGTCATGCCGTACTTGGAGTCGCCCGGGTTGTCCATGATGCCGTTGGAGAGCTGGAACAGGCCACCCGGATTAAAGCGGCAGCTGACCGTCTTGGGGATGGGCCCCGCAACGTGCTCAAAGAACTCGATGTGGCTGATGTCGTCAAAGTTGACGATGGCACCCAGCTTGTCGGCGAGCTCAAAGTCCGCCGCCGGCGTGTCGTTGGACGAGAACATGATGTCGTGTCCCGTGATGCCCAGCGAGCGGGCGATCATGAGCTCGGTATAGCTCGAGCAATCGCAGCCGCAGCCGTATTCGTTGAGAATGGAGATGAGCGCCGGGTTGGGGTTGGCCTTGACGGCAAAGTATTCCTTAAAGCCCGGGTTCCATGCAAAGGCGTCGCGCACTTCTTGCATGTTGCGGCGGATGCCCGCCTCGTCGTATAGATGAAATGGCGTGGGGAACTGCTCGACGATATGCTCGAGCGTCTCCTTGTCCACAAACGGCTGCTTAGCCGCATATGCTTCGTTGGGGGTCAATGCCATGTCCCGTAAACCTCGCTATCCAGACGGCGCCATCTGCGCATCGAATCCGCATAGCGTGGACCCAATGTCCGGATAGCGCTCCCGCATTGCTGCAGACAGTCCTGCGGGTGTTTCCCGCAGGCCCACCAGGCTGTTCGTGCCCGAAAAACCCAGTTCGGCGGGTTTCGCCTCCCCGCGGGGTCAAAGCCTGCCGGCTCGCCCGCGGCTCTTCGTGCCCGCGCCTCTATCAAGTGGTAACGACCCTACCACGTTGCACTTTACCAAACAAGAGTATTCGTATATAACGTTTAAAAAATGCAGGGATATGCTGGAAACATGTGTGCCACAATCCTGTATCACAATAAGTTGCAACAGGTGTGCCTCACGAAGGGATTCTCTATGACCGAGCTCCAAGAACTCCGTCGCTATCGCCGCGATCTTCATCGCATTCCGGAGCTCGATTTCGATCTTCCGCAGACGATCGCCTATATCGAGGGCGTGTTGGCGCCGCTCGCTTGTGAGGTGACCCATCCGTGCCCCAGCTGCGTCTGCGCTTTCTTCGACGCTGGCGTTGGTGCCGTGCATGCCACGGCGATTCGCGCCGACATGGACGCCCTGCCCATCGCGGAGGCAACGGGCGCGGCCTTTGCCTCGACGCATCCCGGCAAGATGCACGCCTGCGGGCACGATGGGCACATGGCTATGGCACTTGCTGCGGCAACCTACGTTGACCGTACGATTCGCGAGCAGCCGGGTGCCATCAAGCGCAACGTGCTCTTTGTGTTCCAGCCTGCCGAGGAGACGACCGGTGGCGCCAAGACGGTTTGTGAGAGTGGGGTGTTTGAGCGCTACGGGGCGGACCGCATCTTCGGGTTCCACGTATGGCCCGACCTGCCTGCGAACACGTTGGCGAGCTGCTCCGGCCCATTGCTGGCGCGTTCGAGTGAGACACACATTCATATCCATGGCACGAGCATCCATATCGCTAAGACCTATGGCGTTCCGGTCGAGGAGTCGCACGATGCGGCGCTGGCGGCTGCCAAGTTCTTGGTTTCCGAGCGCGAGCTCATGGACGAGTTGGGTGTCGACGAGCCCTGCATTGGTAAGTTCGGCCTGCTGCAGGCCGGCACCGTCTGCAATGCGGTGGCGGGGGAGGCCCATGTTGCCGGCAGCCTACGTGTGTTTACGGACGACATGTTCGACCGCGCGCGCGAGGGCGTGCGCCGCGTGCTGGACGATGCCTGCGTCGCAACGGGCTGCACATATGACCTCGATTTTGCCGAGGGCTATCCGCCGGTCGATAACGACCCCGAGCTGTTCGCCCACATTGCGCCTGTCTTGTCCGAGCTGCAACTCGTGGATGAGCCTTTGCTGATTGCCGAGGACTTCGCTTTCTATCAGCGCCATCTGCCAGGCGTGTTCTTCCTCCTGGGTACGGGCGTGCCGGAGGGACAAGATAATCCGATCGATTCGGATGGCTGCCCCGCCTATGCCACGAGCGCCCTTCACACTGATACCATGCTCTTTGACGAGGAAATCCTACTCAAAGGCCTCGATGTCTACAAACGATTGCTTGGCTTGGAGTGACGATGGAACGACGCCGACAGTCTGCCGTATATAGTCCGGGTGGATGCGGATGCGGTTTGCTGCTGCTTCCGGTCATCGCTGTGAGCATTGGCGTGATGTTTGTGTTTGCTGGGCTGGCTGCGGCGGCACTCGTACTGTTTATCACCGCCATCGGCGTGACGGTCTGGCTGTGCCGTTCTCGCGAGCGGCGCCGCGCCGACGGTAAGACCAATGTCGGCTGGGTCGTCTTCCTGATCGTTGCGTACCTATTGAGCATCAGCTACCTGGTGTTCTTTGTCCTAATGATGATCAGTGCCTTTACCGGGAAATCCGTCACGGTGGGTTGATGCGCTGCCAGCAGACGGTCACGCAAAGTGCGTTTGCTCGGCGTCTGGATAGCTGCATTGGCCGTTTACCGCAACCTTAGCCCTCAGCTAATGAATTCAAGTTCAATCCTTTCTACGATGTGCTGTGTGCCGGCACGGTAGCCGGATCGTAGGAAGGATGAATAATGGCAAAAGAGGGAAAGAAGCCGATCGGCAAGATTGTCCTAGGCGTCATCGTGGTGCTGGTTATCGTCGGTGCCGTGGGTTCTATGGGTGGCAATTCAACCGATTCGTCTGCGAGCGATTCGGCAAAACCTGTCGAGGCGACACAGCAGGCTGAGGAGCAAAAAGAACCGCAAGAACCGTATACCATTGCTGATGAGGCTGAAGACACCTCCAATCAGTTTGCCTATAAGATCACGGGCACGCTGACCAATAACACGGACAAGGAAAAGAGCTACATTCAGATTGAGTATGTTCTGTATGATGCCGATGGCAACCAGGTTGGAACGGCTCTTGCAAACACCAATCATCTGAAGGCGGGCGGCTCCTGGAAGTTCGAGGCGCTGGGTACGGTGTCTCCCGACCAGGTTGCTAGCTGGGAGCGTTCGGACGTAAGCGGTTTCTAGCATGTTGCATGCACTGGGGGAGGTGAAGTCGTATGCCCGATAAAAAGCTGACTGAGGAGTTGCTCAATGAGCTTCTCGATGCGCCGAACATCGATGGCTATATCAGGGAGCACGACTTTGCCGCCCCGTCGCTTTCGGACTACCTGAAGCAGCTGCTGCAGGAAAAGGGCTTGGAGCGCTCGCGCGTGGTTCGTATGGCCGATCTCAATGAGACCTTTGGCTATCAGATCTTTACCGGTGCGCGTCACCCGAGTCGCAATAAGGTGCTGCAGATTGCCTTTGCGATGGCGCTGACGCTCAAGGAGACCAACCGTGCGCTGACGGCTGCCGGGGTAAGCGTCCTTAACTGCAAGGATCGCCGTGATGCGATTATCATCTTTTGCATCGATCGCGGGTGTAGCCTCCAAAAGGTTAACGAGGAGCTGTATCGCTTTGGTGAGGAGACGGTGAGTTAGCGGCTGATATCTGAGCCGGCGGGGCTGCCGAACAACGATGCAAGCGAACGGGGCGCGGATGCCATGGGGTGTCTGCGCCCTGTGCTATGATGGAGGCTATGGATACTCAGACCACAACATATTCCGATGACGAGCTGACCGCAGCGCTTGCCGAGCACCTGGCGTCGCTCGGTCGCGACGACAGCTATCGCGTGGAGCGTGTACTTAAGCGCTCGTCCGTTGAAACAACCGAGCTCGTGTACTTTGAAGGAACCGGCGGTGGTTCGCTCGGCCCCTTTGTCCGTAAACGCATCGATGCTTCGGCTCAAATCGGCGGGGCATACGAGCGTCTGTTTGCCTTTCAGCGGGCAGGCAGGCGTTTTGAGCACCTGCCCAGAATCGTCGATTGTCGTCGTGTGGGCGACGAGCTCAACGTGGTTATGGAATACATCGAAGGGGAGACGCTCGGGGCGCTGGTGGACCGTCTGGGAGCCACCCCCGATTATGCACGTGAATTGTATCCTGCCCTATGCGATGCCGTGGGCGAGCTCCACGCCGGTTTTGCAATGGCGGGGGAGACGTCGGCGCCGGTGATCCATCGCGACCTCAAGCCGTCGAATATCATCGTGACGGGTGCCAACTATACGTCTGATGACGGCCTGACGTTTTCGTCGCTGGTGATTATCGACTTGGGGATTGCGCGCGTATGGCGCGATGGTGCCGATGCCGACACCGTCAAGTTTGGCACGCGGCCCTATGCGCCGCCCGAGCAGTATGGGTTTGGGCAGACGAGCGTGCGCAGCGACGTCTACGCACTTGGCGCCCTGTTGTTCTTCTGCTTGACGGGAGTCGACCCTAAACCAGGGCTCGACATGCGCGAGCAATGCGAGGCGCGTGGCATTCCCACTCCACTTGCCGATGCCGTCTGCATGTCGATGGCGCTCGACCCGGCCAAGCGTTTTGCGAGTGCGGAGGCATTGGGACGGGCGACGCGCGCGGCATACGATCTGAGCCGCCCCGTGCGGCCTCCTGCGCCTGCGCCTGTCCGTACTCCGGCCTCGGAGACGGTGTTGATGCTCCAAGGGCTCCAGAACCCCGCAGGGCTTCCTAGGCCTGCCGCCTCCGCTGCATGCGGTCTGCTCTCTCGCGTTCCGGAGTCTCTGGGGCGCATTTGGAATACGCTTGTCTGCTTCTCCCTACTTGTGTTCTTTGCCGGAAGTCACTTTGCCGTCTTTCACCCCACGGGAGCAAACCAAAGCTACCCGACGTGGTTTCTCATAATCGAGTATTTTTTCTTTGTTGATGGCCTTATGGTGCTTATGCATTTTGTGCTGCTCGATAAGCGCCGTCTTCGTCGGCGATTCGCACTGCTCGACAGCTATCGCGGCAAGAAACTCGCGAAACTCTGGCTCAAGGCATTGGATGTGCTGCTCCTATGCATGATCGTCATAGTCGCGGTTGCCAATGCGACCGGCGTCGTCGATACCTCCGCTACCTAAAAGAAAAGGGCCCCATTGGGGCCCTTTGCAGTTGCGCTTAGATGCGGTTCATCTGAGCGGCGACTTTGTTGTACCAGTCCTGCCACGTGGGCGGGCAGTACTTTTTGGCCGCTGCCGGGGTAAGGGTGGAGCCGTAGTTGGCGCCCAGATAGGCAACGTGAGCGGAGATGCCCTCGCTCCAGCTGCCAAAGCTGCGCCAACCGCCGCCACGGGCACTCCAGCCCCAGGCGTTGTAAGAATTGGCGCAATAAGCACCCTTGGTGCTCTCGATGCAGGCGATGGCGGGGGACCAACGGGGGTCGACACCGGTATTCCAAGCGGCGACGGCAAAGTTATAGCCCTGGCCTGCCATGGGGGAGCCGGCGAGATAATTGTCGATGCGGCTCGTCCACTCATTGATGAACGAATCGTAATCGGAGCTACCGGTATTGGCGTTGTTCACCGTGGTGTCGATGGTGGTGTTGGTGTTGGTGGCCTGGCTGCTGGAATTGCTGCCGCTTACGCCCTCGCCCGAGAGCTTCTCGGCGGCGGCGGCCTTATCGGCCTCAAGCTTGGCAAGCTCGGCGGCATTTTCCTGCTCGGCTTTTGCCTGCGCCTCGCTGCGGAGCTGCTGGGCCTGAGCCAACGCATCCTCGGCGTTTTTCTGCTCTGCCTCAAGCTGAGACTTGGCCTGCTGGAGCTCAGCCTTGTTCTGCTCGAGTTCGGTTTGCATGTTATTGAGCTGTTCGATCTCGTCGACGCTCGAGCTCGTGATCTGGTTGGTGTATTTGCAGGTCGTGATGAACTCACCCAGGCTCTGCGCGTTGACCAGGAAGCTCACGATGGGGTTGGTGCCCTTCTGATACTTGTACAGATCGCGCATGGCGGAGCTTGCCTTGGCCTGCTGCTCGGGAAGCTTAGCCTCGATTTCCTCGATGCTTGCCTCATTGGAGTCAATCTGCTTTTGCAGGTCATCGAGTTTGGTGCGGGCGTCGTTGTAGGCGCTCGTGGCGGCTTCGATCTTCTGCTGCGCTGCGGAAAGCTGGTCCTGCGTTGCCTGCGAGGCGGCATACGCCGCAACGGGGGAGAGCATCGGCGTGGCCGTCAGCGCAACGGCGAGCGCGGCGCTCGTGATGATACGAGCCGGCTTCGACGCAATGAGCGCTGCGGCGCGATGATTCGAATGCTGCATCCAGTCCCTCTGCAATCAATCGTAGGTTATGGTTCGAACGGTATTCTACTACTGCTTTCGACCTCAACTTGAACCTTAAAGGTTCCAAAGGGTCAAGTTGAACTTGAGGCTTTGGCTTTGACCTGCAGTTATGATGAATTGTTGAGAAACCATAGAGTTCAAGTTTAACGTTACAGAACCCTGTTTGAGAGGAGTTTTGGGATGTAAAAGCTATCTCAACATGGGGTTTTACAACTACAGCGTGCCCTCCTGACGAGCCTGCTCAATCTCTTCGAGGGCCTCGGCAGGGGTGAACGAACAGGTGCCGTCGCCGAGCTTGACCACCTGGATGTCGTCGCCGATATGGACCTCTCCGCCCTTTAGTACCACGCCAAAAACGCCCTCGTGGGGAAAGATGCAGTCGCCGGCGAGATAGTAGATGGCACAGCGTGTGTGGCAGACCTTGCCGATTTGGCTGATTTCGACAAGCACCTCGCTGCCAAGCTTGAGCTGCGTGCCCATGGGGAGCGAGAGTAGATTGATGCCTTGCGTGGTGAAGTTCTCCCCAAAGTCACCCTTGCGCACATCGAGTCCGCGGGCCTGCGCCGTCTGGATGGACTCTGCGGCCAAAAAGGAAACCTGACGGTGCCGATGCCCGGCGTGTGCGTCGGAGGCGAGGCCAAATTGTTCTATAACGGTGTCGTGTCCATCCGCGACGGGCGACTTGCGTGTGCCCTTGTGCGCCGACGTGTTGATTGAGACGATGCGGGCGGGCCTGTCGTAGGCATCGTTTGCCGTGCGTAGGGGAACGGCCGTTTGTGCGCGTTCCGCCAGCTCGCGCTTCGTGGCATTGAGGATAGGATTATCGGTCGGATGGTCTTGGGACACGTGCGCGCCTTTCGTTCGAGGATGTCAATACGCTGAATCCTACAACAATGGTAGGTTCATTGCCCATTGTCATACAACGGTGAGCGCCGTCTTCGTGCTGGACGATTGCGTCGATTGCCATAGATACGGTGGAGCTTTGGGCGCCGGCGGCTTGGCACGCTAGAATAAATCAGTTGCGCAAAGACCGCCCGTTGTGTGGGCAGTTCATGATAGGAAGTTTCCATGGCATTGCAGTTTACAGAGCGCGAGTTCATTCCCGTGCTGCTCGGTGGCGACATCAACGCCTATTCGGTGGCGCGCGCCTTCTACGAGGAGTACCAGGTCAAGAGCCTGGTCTTTGGCAAGTACCAGACGGGTCCCGCGTACCGCAGCCAGATTATCGACTACACGCCCAACGTGGATATCGATACCATGCCCGTGATGCTCAGGACCGTCAACGGCATTGCCCAAGCGCATGCCGATAAGACGATTGTCCTTGTGGGCTGTGGCGATAACTATGTTGCCCTCGTGGCTCAGGCCAAGGATGCCCATGAGTTGGCGGATAACATCGTCGCGCCTTACGCTCCCTATAGCATGCTTGAGCAGTGTCAGAAGAAGGAGATCTTCTACGAGCTGTGCGAGAAGCATGGCGTGCCCTATCCGCATACCTTTACCTTCACCATGGCGATGCTGAACGCCCAAGGCGAGGCGCCTGCCGAAGTGCTCGACCAGATCGATTTTCCCTACCCGATGATTCTGAAGCCTTCTGACGGCATCATGTGGTGGCAGCACGAGTTCGAGGGCCAGAAAAAGGCCTATGAGATTGCCGACCGTGCCGAGCTGGAACAGGTCATTCGCGACTCGTATGCCAGCGGCTACACCGACGACCTGATCTTGCAGGATCGCGTGCCCGGCAATGACGAGTACATGCGCGTGCTCACCAGTTATTCCGACCGCAACGGCAAGGTGCGCATGATGTGCCTGGGTCACGTGCTGCTCGAGGAGCATCAGCCTCACGGTGTCGGCAACCACGCCTGTATCATCACCGAGCCCAATGACGAGCTCATGGGCGGCGTGCGCAAGTTGCTCGAGGACCTTCACTTTGTGGGCTATTCCAACTTTGACGTTAAGTACGACGAGCGCGACGGCTCGTTTAAGTTCTTCGATTTCAACACGCGCCAAGGTCGCAGCAACTACTACGTCACTAACAGCGGCTTTAACGTTGCCAAGTATGTGGTGGACGAGTATGTGTTCAACCGCCCGTTTGAGCCGGAGTTTGTGACGGCGCAGGACGAGGCGCTGTGGATGGTCGTCCCCATGGGCGTCGTCGACAAGTACGTCAAGGATCCCGAGCTGCGCGCTAAGGTGCATCGCCTGGACAAGGAAGGCAAGGGCGCCGACCCTTCGTTTATGAAGGGCGACTTTGTCTTTAACCGCTGGCTGCGCATGTGGCACACCAAGCTGCGCCACTTTAAGCTGTTCAAGACGTATTACAAGTAGATGAGTGCGGCGCCCGTCCGGTTTACATCGGGCGGGCGCGGGTATGATACGCGCAATTGCGCAAGCGTCACCAAGGAGGCGGCGATGGAAAAGCTGGGAGTTATCGGCGGCATGGGCGCCGAGGCCACGTCGTATTACTACGACCAGGTAGTGCGTCATACGGCTGCTGCCTGCGATCAGGATCATATCGACATGGTGGTGCTCTCCAAGTCGACCATGCCCGACCGCACGCTGGCCATTAAGACTGGCGAGCACGCCAAGCTGCTGGCGACCATGAAAGAGTGTGCCCAGGCACTCGAGTCGCTGGGCTGTGCGCACATTGCCATTCCCTGCAACACGTCACACTACTTCTACGACCAGATCCAGTCGTTTACGAAGGTGCCGATTATCCACATGCCGCGTGAGTCGGTGCGCTATGCCCTTGCGGGTGCGGTGATGGGGGAGTGCGAGTTCGACCCCAACCTGAGTATGCCGGCCGAGCCGGTGCGCAAGATTGGCATCATGGGCACCGACGGAACCGTGGGCGCGGGCGTCTACGGCCGCGAATGCGAGGCTGCGGGTGTTGAGGTCGTCTATCCCGGCGAGAAACGTCAGAACGATGTGATGTCGCTTATCTACGATGATGTGAAAGCCGGACGTGAGCCCG
Source organism: Collinsella sp. (assembly GCA_019419645.1). Taxonomy (GTDB): domain Bacteria; phylum Actinomycetota; class Coriobacteriia; order Coriobacteriales; family Coriobacteriaceae; genus Collinsella. The sequence goes on from DXZN01000015.1 coordinate 23,376, forward strand.
ATATGGATAAGTTCGACCGTGTGATGTGGGAGTTCGCCCGTAGCGGCTGCGACCGTGTCATTCTGGCCTGCACCGAGCTATCGGTGCTGCAGAAGTATCGAGAGATGCCCGAGATCACCCTCGATGCTATGGATGTCCTGGTGCGCGAATCCATCATCCGCAGCGGCGTCCCCTACCGCCTCTAGCTTCCGACCCGTCAAAAAGGGACAGGTTAATTTTGGTAGGTTTTATCTGGTGAAACAATAAAGGCCTCGGCTCGTTTGGTGCGAGCCGAGGCCTTTTGCGTTGGGCGGTTGCTGTCGGTGGCGAACTAGAACAGGAAGCCGATGGCGATGAGGGCGATGCTGACGATGAGTACGGCGATGTCCAGGCCCTTGATGGGGTAGCGCTTGTACGAGCTGGCGCGCGTGCGCAGATAGAAGCCGCGCTGTTCTGCCGCCAAGGCCGTGGCATCGGTCTTGCCCACGCTCGAGATGAGCAGCGGCACACACAGTGGCAGCATGAGCTTAAGCTTCTTGATAGGGTTCTTGGTGTCGTACTCGACGCCGCGCGCGGTCTGCGCTTCCATGATGGCGTTCATCTCCTGACCAAACACCGGCACAAAGCGCAGCGCCGTGGTAAAGGTGAAGGCATAGCGATACGGTACGTGCAGCACCTCGACGCAGGCGTTGGCAAGGTCGTTGAGCTTGGTCACCATGAGCATGAGGATGAGCGGTAACGCCACACCCAGCAGGCGCAGACAGGCCTTCGATCCTGTGATGAGGCCCGTGTCGGTGATAAAGCCCCACACAACGTTGCCATCGCGCATAAAGGCAAGCTGGAGCACCAGCATGATAAGCGCGAGCGGAATCAGCAACTTGAGCAGCGAGAGCAGACGGTCGACGACACCGGCATAGGCACCCAGCGCAAGGGTGAGTGCCAAAAAGCCCAGCAGCGCCACGTAGGTGTCGGACAAGAAGATGCCGACGATGATGGCGGCGGCGAGGCCCAGTTTGACGACGGGGTTCAGGCGATGCAGCAGCGTATCGCCCGGCATGTAGTCGATGACGTTAACCACGGCGGACCATCTCCTTGGTAATGCGAACGATATCGGTGACCTCGCTCACCTGCGCAAAAGCGGGCGAGACGGAAGATGCCAGACGGCGCGAGAGTTCAATAACCTGGGGCGGCTCAACATAGGCACGCCGCATGAGATCGATGTTCGAGAATAGCTCGTGCGTGCGGCCGCGGTCGAGGATGTGACCGTTTGCCATGACGACGATGCGCTCGGCAAAGTCGGAAACAACTTCCATATCGTGGCAGACCATGATAACGGCGCAGCCGCGCTCGGCCATGGTGCGCACCGTTTCCATGACGGTCATGCACTCGCGGTAATCAAGGCCGCTCGTGGGCTCGTCGAGCACGACGATCTTGGGCTCAACCACTACGACGGAGGCAAGCGCCACCATTTGTCGCTGGCCGCGCGAAAGTGAGAAAGGTGCCTCATCGGCAGGCAGGCCAAAGCGGTCGATAACGAGTTGAGCACGACGCAGAGCCTCGGCACGGTCGATGCCGGCAAGCTCCAGGCCAAAAGCGACCTCGTCGAGTACGGTATCCTTGCAGATCTGGCGGTCGGGGTTTTGGAAGAGCGTTGCGACTTCGCGGGCGATGCGGCTCGTGGGAACGGCCGCGGTATCCAGTCCCGTGACGCGCACGCTGCCCGAGGCGGGCTTGAGCAGGCCTGTGAGCAGCTTGGTGAGCGTGGTCTTGCCGGCACCGTTTTGGCCGACGATGCCCACGAGCTCGCCGGGATAGAGCGTCAGGTTGAGGTCGTGTACGGCGGCGCCGCCATTGGGATAGGCAAACTCAACATGGTCGAAGGTGAGTACGGGTTCGGCGTCCTTGGCATGAGGGCGCAACGACGGTGCGTGCGGTGAGCCGGCGGGTGCCTGAATGTCGCTGCTTGCGTGTGCGGGGTCGACAATGCCCGAAATCAGGCGCTCGGCCTCATCGACATCCAAGCAAGGGGTACCGCTTACCAGGCCATCGGCCTCGAGGCTATTGAAGATACGCGTGACGCGAGGGCAGTCGACGCCGATGGCACGGAGCTCGTCGGTATGCGCGAAGACCTCGTGTGGTTCGCCCTGCAGCGCGATTTCGCCATGGTTGAGCACGAGCACGCGGTTGCAGTACTCCGAGAGCAGGGCGACCTTTTGCTCAACGACGACGATGGTGATTCCAAGTGTGCGGTTTGCCTCACGCAGCGTCTCGAAGACCAACGTGGAGCTGGCGGGGTCGAGTGCCGCGGTGGGCTCGTCGAGAACCAAGACGCGCGGACGCATGGCGAGGATGGCGGCGATGGCTACCTTTTGCTTCTGTCCGCCCGAAAGGGTGGCGATCTCGCGGTCGCGCAGGTCGCTGATGCCGACGGTCTCGAGCGTTTCGCTCACGCGCTGCTCGATCTGGTCGTGGGGAACGCCAAAGTTCTCGAGGCCAAAGAGCATCTCGTCCTCGACGACCGAGGCGACCATCTGCGTGTCGATATCCTGCAGCACGCTGCCGACGATTTGCGACACGTCGGTGAGCGAGGCTTCGCAGGTGTCGTGGCCGTCAACCATGACGGACCCAAAGAACGTGCCGGTGTAGTGGTGGGGCACGGCACCCGACAGGCAGGCGGCAAGCGTGGACTTGCCGGCGCCCGAGGGCCCGATGATGCCGATGAAATCTCCCTTGTTCACGCTGAGCGAGATGTGGCTGAGCGCCTGCTCGGTCTGCGTGCCATAGGAGAACGAGACATCGTCGACGTTGATGATCGTTTCCATGGATACCTTTCATAGTCATCGGGGACGTTCTTTAATGACTAGTCGTTTAAGAACGTCCCCAAGAGCTAGTTGTTTGGGACAGTCTTTACCGATGGGGCACTGTGGGTTAGTTGAGCTTCAGGGCCTTCTGGATGGGTAGGTAGAGGGCGCCGACCAGAATGGCGTTAAAGACGGCGGTCATGGCGACGACGGGCAACATGGCGGCGGCGAGCTCGCCGACCACGCCGAGCATGGCCATCTTGATGACCATGAAGATGGCGCCGGAGACAAAGGTGGTCAGGAAGGTTGCGACAATGGCGATGGCGGGCTTGACCTGACCGTCCTTGCCGGCGGCGTTGACGATGCCGGCCATGAGCATGGCGGCGATGCCCTCGGCGGCAAAATCGACGAACGGCGAAGTGGTGGTGATCTGGATCACGGCAGCCGAGATGAGGCCAATGACGAGCGCCTGGCCGATGTTGGGGCGAACGACCAGGATGGTGAGGCAGAAGGCCGAGATGATGAACTCGGGGCTGATCATGCCGCCCGAGATGCCCGAGATTGCCTTGCCGACGGTGAAGTTGAGGATGAAGCCGGCGGCGAGCAGGATGGCGAGCAGGACGAGGGCGCGGACATCGAGTTTGCCACGGTCGGCGGTCTGGACGGTGCGGGGCTGGGTGGCGGTGGTGTTCTGAGACATGGTGAAAATCCTTTCGGAAGGGGATTGCAAGAGAAAAGCGGAGGCGCGTGATGCGAATGCGATCGGGCTCGAGATAGAAAAAGGCCCCCGGTCGAAACCGGAGGCCTTCCAATCACCTAGAGCGCAAAAACAGGCGTGAGGGACTCACTGTCGACCGATCGTATTCGCATCACGCCACCACCAGTTGTTGAGAGACTTCATCGTGTTCTTCATGTTGGTGGCTCCTTTCGTGATGCCGTGGCGCGGTCGCACCTAGTTGCTGTTGCGCTGCACTATAGCACAGCGAAGTGTGTGCGGGGAAATCTTTTTTAAAAAGATTTCAGGTGGGTTTCCCGTCGGTCAAAAAGGCGGGTTAAGCGGGCGAGGCCGCCATTGCTGCCTTGCCCGCTCAGCTAAGACGTTACTCCTTATTGCGACGGTAGAGGAAGTAACCGCCCGCGGAGATGACGGCAACGCCAGCGATGGCGAATGCAGCCACCACGCGGCCATCAAAACGATCACCGGTGGTGGGCAGGCCGCCCTTGGTGTTCGTCTTGTTGGTGGTTACCGTGGTCGTGGTGTCCGACTTGCCAGGCTTCTCGGGCTTGGTGGTGGGCTGCTCGGGCTTAGCGGGCTGCTCGGGGGTACCGGGCTGCTCAGGAGTACCAGGCTGCTCGGGGGTGCCAGGCTGATCCGGGGTTACCGGGTCGGTGGCAAGAGCGTCCTTGGCGTAGGTGATGGACACCTTGAGGCCGTTGGTCTCGGTGTTCAGGTCGCTCGGGGTGAAGGGCTGGTCGAAGTTTTCGGCCTTCTGATAGGCGCGCATCTCCTGGAGCAGGGCCTTGCACTTGACGTAGGTGTTCTCGGTAGCAGCCTTGCCGGCCTTGTTGGCCAGGGCAGTGCGGCCCTCGGGGGTCGTCTCGGCCAGCATGGCGGCGTCAACTTCCTTGTTCTGCTCGATGAGCTCGTTCTGGAGCGCATCGAGGTAGGCACGGACACTGATACCAAGGGTGTCAGGGTTCTCAAAGCAGAGCGAGCTGATGTCCATGAGGACGTAGTTGATTGAGTTCTCGGGCTCCTCGTTGTACACGACGTCCGTCTCTTTGCAGTGGTCGAAGGAGACGGTCTGGTCGCTGAAATACGGGCTAACCTCGGTGAGCAGTGCGGAGTAGAAGGGGATGGCGACGGAGTACGCGGCGCGGGAGAGCATTTCCCACTGGATTGTTGCAACCTGGGGATCAAGACCGTTGCGAACCTGGAAGACGTGAATCTCGGTGTTGCGCTCGGTGCCGATGGCATAGGCACCGTCAGTGTTGGCGTTAAGGCCCGGGGTATTCTCGCCACGGTTACCGAGAGAGCGAATCATCTCAAAGGTAGTCCAGTCTGTCTTTCCGGGCTGGAAGAACAGCGGCTGCATCTCGTGGACCAAGGCGCCGGTCGTGGCGCGAGCCTCTTCGCGCTCGTCCTTGACGATCTCGTAGTCGGTGCCCTCCTGGAGCTCGTTGCCAAAGTAGTTACGGCCCTGGACGTAGCGGGTCCACTGGTGCATACCGGAATTCTGAATGGTCTCGCCATAGGTTGCGGCGACGTCGAACTTGCCGTCGGTGTACTCGGCAAAGCCCTTCTCCTTAGGCATGGACTCGATGCCCTCGGAGTGCAGGCAGTTCTCGGGGTCGTTGAGGTCGACATCGTAGTTGAGGTTGCCGATGTTGGGGTTGATCGAGGCGACGTCGTCGGCGAGCTTCATGCCGATCCACTGGTGACCGGAAAGCGCGGCAAACAGCCAGGTCTCGTTGTTGTCGGCGATGATGATCTGGTCGTTGGAGCAGACGCCCTGCTCGTCAATCAGGCTGCCGAGGAGCTCGACGCCCTCGCGGGCCGTGGCGCTCTCGCCCAGGATGACGCTGGCGTAGTTGTACTCGCCGATGCCGGTGTTAGTCAGGGGGTCTGCTGTCTCGGCATCTGCATTCATACTGGTGCTTAGCGTGGCGGAGCAGGATACGCCCTTCTCGTTGATGCCTGCTTCAGAGTAGGCATCCCAGCGGTTGTCCCACTGGGAGGGATGGTCGCGTACATAGGTGTAGCGATACGTGGTCTTGGTCGAGGTGTACATGAACGAAGACTCGTCCGAGCTGTACGTATGTCCCGGGCCGTGAGAGGGCTCAATGCCAAAGTGCTTAAGATAGCGCGGGCCATAGTCCTCGGAACGGCCGTAGTACGTGTTGCCGTCGGCCGTAAGGTTTTTGCCCATGTAGACCTGCGTGCAAGCGAGTGCAGAGGTCGGCATGGACATGATGGTTGCAGCTCCAAATGCAAGGCCTATACCAAGCTTCTTGAGCGCGTTGACGGGATGAGTTTTACTCATGTTCCCTCCCAGCGTGCGAAAGCCCTCTGTCTCCAGAGGGCTTCAGCCAATAAATACTCTCCCCAAGCGTAACGAATTCGAAACAATATACATTTATGAAAGATTTTTACTCGATAAGCGTAGTGAAAAATGCGATGAACGGTTAAATGTACTCATTTACTAGGTAATTCAATCTGCATATCGCCAGCAAATGATGTAGCTAAGTAAAGTGTCGCAAAAAATGATGGACCCCTCGCCGCCACGTTGTGTCATGCCGATGAGGGGTCCGGGTTTGCGCGTGCTGTGAAAGAGCGGTGGCTACTTCTTTCGGCGGTGAATCACGTTGATGGCGTAACCGACGAGCATGGCCAGAACGATGACGATAAAGCCGAGCAGGGGATTGTCGTTCATGGGGTCCTCCTATTTTCCGAGCGGGGAGAATTCGTCGACGATGAGGTCGAGGCATTGCGGAAGCGCGCGGGCACCAAAGACGCCCGAATTGCTGGAGATAATCTCGCCATCGAACTGCATGCCCAGCGATGGCGTGCAGGTGATCTTGGCTTCCTTGGTCTGGATGATCTTGAACTGCGGGCGCCCGAGTACCTTGCCGGCGGGGTCGAGTGCGGCGGTGATCACGGTGGGCAGGAGCTGGACGGTTTTTACGGGCTCGATGACCGCGATGTCGACCATGCCGTCGTTCATGCGGCAGCTGGGGAACAGGTTGATGTCGTTTTGGATGACCGAGGTATTGCCTGCCATGCAGCAGATGCCGTCGAGCTCCTCGACAATGCCGTCGTGCTCAATGGTAAAGTGCGCCACCGTGGGATTGGGCGTGGCGAGAGCGGAGAGGAAGTAGGCGGTCTCGCCGATGTCGTTTTTGGTGGGAGCGGCCTTCATCATGATCTCGGCGTCGAAGCCCGAGCCGGCGATGATGATGAAGCCGTGGCGCTTCTCTCTGCCGTTCTCGTCGAGCCAAAAGAGCTCGCCCATGTCCACTTTGACCGTGCGACCGGCGCGGCAAGCCTTGGCGAGCGCCGCCGCCTCAGGGGCATTGCCGATGTTGTTGAAGAACAGGCAGGCCGTGCCGGAGGGGAAGACGAGCGTGGGGACGCCGCATCCGCGCATCTGGTCGAGAACGTTGGAGACGGTGCCGTCGCCGCCCGAAATCACCACGCGATCAAACTCGCGCACGTCTGCCACGGCGTCCTCGGGTTCCATGCCGTCGCCGATAAAACGCATCACGACCTCGTCGCCGCCCTGCGCGAGGGCGTGCGTGAATGCGTAGATTTCATCTGAGCTGGGGCCCGATGCCGGGTTGTGGATGATAAGGCAGCGCATACTTACGTTCCCGTTCTGTGACTAACCGAGTATAGTTGTAAGACAATGCCGTTATCCTACCCGTGTTTTTCGGGCCTAACCTTATTCGATGGGTTGATATGTACATTTCCACACATCAGGCTCTACTCGACTTTTGCCAGCGCGCCCGTGAGTTTGACGCGATTGCCGTCGATACCGAGTTTTTGCGCGAGCGCACGTTCCATCCGCGCCTGTGTTTGGTTCAGATTGCCACCCCTGCCGAGAGCGTCGCGGTCGACCCTCTGGTGATCGACGACCTGTCGCCGCTGGCCGAGCTTATGGCTGACGAGAGCGTGACCAAGGTGTTCCATGCTTGCTCGCAGGACATGGAAGTTATGCTTCATACCGTAGGCGTGTTGCCGCGTCCGATTTTTGACACGCAGGTGGCCGCCGCCTTTTTGGGCGAACGTCAGCAGATTTCCTACGGCGCGCTCGTGCAGACGTTTTGCGGCGTCTCATTGCCCAAGACTGAGTCGCTGACCGACTGGTCGCGTCGCCCGCTGACCGATAAGCAGATTGAGTATGCGATCGATGACGTCAAGTACCTGATCGTCGCCTATACCGAGATGATGAGCCGCCTGCGCGAGCTGGGCCGTGTGGACTGGGTGCTCGACGAGCTGCGCCCGCTGGCTGACGAGTCGCACTATCGCGCCGATCGCCACGAGGCGTTCCGTAAGGTCAAACGCATCAATTCGTGCAGCCGTCACCAGTTGGGCATCGCGCGCGAGCTCGCCGCCTGGCGCGAGGACCGCGCCGAGCGCCGTAACATCCCGCGCAAGTGGGTCATGTCCGACGACACGCTGCTTGCGCTCGTTAAGCGCAATCCTGTGCGCGTTGAGGAGTTCCGTAGCATTCGCGGTACCGACCAGTTGGGGGAGCGCGACGTGGACGGTGCGCTCATGGCCATCAAGCGTGGCGCAAGCTGCCCGCACGATCGTCTGCCGCTCATGGTGCGTGGGCATCACCAGATCTCGCCGGAGCTGGAGAGCGTGACGGACCTCATGTATGCGCTTATTCGCCTGGTTGCCGAACGATCGGGCGTGGCGACCTCGGTTATTGCCTCGCGCGATGACCTGGCCGATTACATCGAGCATCCTGAGCAAAGCCCCCTGCGCGAAGGCTGGCGTTTTGAGCTTGTGGGTTCGCGCCTGGACGATCTGCTTTCCGGCAATATGGGACTCACCGTGAAGGACGGCAAAATCGAGCTCCTGTAAGGAAGCCTAGCCGCTTGAGTGGGTAGAATGCCTCCAACGTGTAACTCGATTCGGAGGAATTCGCATGCCCTATTACTATGGATACGGCTTTGGTATCGACCCGCTGTACCTGCTGGTTGTGCTTGTCTGCACGGTGCTTGGCCTTGCCGCGCAGAGCTATATCAATTCGACGTACAAGACGTGGTCCAAGGTTCGCTCGGACGGCGACACGGGCGCCAGGGTCGCTCGCCGCATGCTCGACGCCAACGGCTGCAATGCCGTGGGTATCAAGGGTGTCGCCGGTGAGCTCACTGACCATTACAACCCGCAGGACAACAACCTGTATCTGTCGGATTCCAACCGTTCGGGCGGCTCGGTCGCAAGCGTTGCTGTCGCTTGTCACGAGGCAGGCCATGCCACGCAGCGTCAAAGCGGCTATGCCATGATGAAGGTACGTACCGCCCTCGTGCCGGTCGTCAACTTTACCCAGAACACCTGGACCATCGTGTTGCTCTTGGGCCTGTTTATGAACATCGCGGGACTCACGACCCTCGCGCTGATCTTCTTCTCGTTTAGCGTGCTGTTCCAGCTCGTTACGCTGCCGGTCGAGATTGACGCCAGCCGCCGCGCCGTGGCGTATATCGAGCAGTCGGGCATGAGTTCCAAGCAGGTCAACGGTGCCAAGAAGGTGCTGACGGCCGCCGCGCTTACCTATGTTGCCGCTGCGCTCACCTCGATTATTCAGCTGCTCTATCTTATGGCTCGCTACAACAGAAACTCCAACCGATAACAAATGGGACAGGCAGGCGCCGCGGGGATTCGTGTCCTCGCGGCGCTGTACTATGTGTTGGACTTGAATTTGCGCAGGGCCGGAGCCCTTGTGCACGATGACGAAAGGAGGCTGCGTGGCAGGCTGGAATCTAACCGGCAATGCCGTTTCCGCCGAGTTCGACGGTTCGGACGAGCAGGAGCGTAAGGAGCTCAGCGTGAGCCAGGCGGTAGAGATCGCCGCCGGTGCGCTCGATGCCATTCCGCAGCTGAGTGTCCTGGGCGAGGTCACGGGTTTCCGTGGTCCCAACGCCCGAAGCGGCCACTGCTACTTCCAGATTAAAGACGACTCGGCCGCCGTCGACTGCATCATCTGGAAGGGCGCCTATCTCAAGCGCACCTTCGATTTGCGCGACGGCATGCAGGTGAGCTTTAAGGGCAGCTTCAATCTCTATAAGGCCACGGGCCGCATGAGCTTTGTTGCCCGCTCGTTTTCGTTGGCGGGGGAGGGCCTGCTGCGTCAACAAGTGGCGCAACTGGCCGAAAAGCTACGCCGCGAGGGCCTGATGGACGAAGCGCGCAAGCGCCGCATCCCGGTGTTCTGCTCCTGCGTGGCGGTCGTCACCTCGCTTTCGGGTGCCGTAATCGACGACGTCAAGCGCACGTTGCGTCGTCGCAACCCGCTCGTCGAGCTCGTTTGCGTGGGCGCCAAGGTTCAAGGCGAGGGTGCGCCGGCCGAGCTCATTGAGGGTTTGCGCCGCGCCGCTTCCATTACGCCGGCGCCCGACTGTATTTTGCTGGTGCGCGGCGGCGGTTCCTTTGAGGACCTCATGACCTTTAATGACGAGGAGCTTGCCCGCGCGGTGGCGGCTTGTCCTGTGCCCGTGGTGACCGGCATTGGCCATGAGCCCGATACCTCGATTTGCGACATGGTGAGCGACCGACGCGCCTCCACGCCCACGGCGGCGGCAGAATCGGTGGCGCCGGCTATGACGGAGTTGGCCGATGTGCTCGAGGCGCGCCATCAGCGTCTGGGTGCCGCGATGGCATCGATGATTGGGTCGGCCCAGGTCGACCTGGAGATGCTCGATCAGCGCGGTCGCCGTGCCTGGGATACCTATACGGCTCGCTTGGGTGATGCGCTCGATGCCGCTGCGTGTCGCCCGTGCCTCAACGACCCCACATTTATGGTCGAGCGTCGCGAATCGGAGCTTGCGCTGACTGCCGATCGCCTGTCGGGCGCCATAGTACGCTCGGTCGGGACATTCCGCTCCAACTTTGAGCGCTTGCCCGAGCGTCTGATTACAAGCACCTCGGGGCTCGATGGTAAGCGCCATGCGCTCACGCTTGCGAGTTCCCGCCTAGAGCATCAAGGGCGCACGATGCTCAGCAGGCCAGCGTCCGACCTGAGCCGTGCGGCAGCGTCGCTCGATGCCCTGTCGCCGCTCAAAGTGCTTGCTCGCGGCTATTCCATCGCGTACAGCGATGATGGTGTGGCTACGAGTGCCAAGACCTTTAAGCCTGGCGACGCCATTCGCGTGCGCATGGCAGACGGCAACGTGGCAGCAACGGTCGATACGGTCGAGTAGACCGCGTTTCGCAGTGATAGACCCTTAGGAAAGGAAACAGATATGGCAGAGAAGACCCCGGTAGAGCAGCTTACGTACAAGCAGGCCTCGCAGGAGCTGGAGCTCATCATCCGCAGCCTGGAGTCGGGCGATATGGAGCTCGAGGAGTCGCTCGAGAGCTACACCCGCGGCGTCGAGCTCCTCAAAAGCCTGCGCACCCGCCTGTCCGATGCCGAGCAGAAGGTCTCGGTGCTCCTTAAGGACGTCGACGGCAACGACGTGCTCGCCGACGGCGAGGCCGCCAACACCGATGATAACCTTTCGTTCTAAGCATCTCGACCAAATATAATTACCTTGGTCTGTAAGAAAGGAACCAGCTATGTGCGATTGCATCTTCTGTAAAATTGCCAACCACGAGATCCCCTCGACCGTTGTCTATGAGGACGACCAGGTCATCGCCTTCGACGACCTCAACCCGCAGGCGCCGGTCCACACGCTCGTGATCCCCAAGAAGCACTACAGCGACATCGCCGACAACGTGCCTGCCGAGACCATGGGCGCCATGGCTCACGCCATCCAGGAGGTCGCCAAGGCCAAGGGACTGGAGGACGGTTTCCGCGTCATTTCCAACAAGGGTGTCAACGCCGGCCAGACCGTCATGCACTTCCATATGCACGTCCTCGGCGGCAAAAACCTGGGCGAGAACCTCATCTGAGGACGCTTTTTCCGTGCAATGAAACGGAAGCTCTGGCACCGATAACTTATATATCAACGCAATAAACCTGAGCGCGAGAGCGTTTGGGTTTATTATTGAAACGTATGTAACCTGGCGGCGCCACACCGCCTGTT
>DXZN01000016.1 GCA_019419645.1 Collinsella sp.
AGCATGGTGAGCACAAGCGTGCGGATGTGATAACCGTCGACGTCGGCGTCCGTACAGATGATGACCTTGTTCCAGTTGAGGTTGTCCAGGTCAAAGGCGCCAAGGTTCTTGATGCGCTTGTCCTTGATCTCCACACCGCAGCCCAGCACGCGCATGAGGTCCATGATGATGTCGGACTTAAAGATGCGCGGGTAGTCCTCTTTCAGACAGTTGAGGATCTTGCCTCGGACGGGCATAACACCCTGGAACTCGGCATCGCGCGAGGTGCGGATGGCGCCTGCTGCCGAGTCGCCCTCTACGATGTAGATCTCGCGACGGCTCTTGTCCTTGGAGCGGCAGTCGATGAACTTCTGCACGCGGTTGGCCATGTCGGTCTTCTGCTGCAGATTGGTCTTGATGCTCTGGCGCGTCTTCTCGGCGTTCTCGCGCGAGCGCTTGTTGATGAGCACCTGCTCCATGATCTTGTTGGCGGCGTCTTTGTTCTCGATCAGATAGGTCGAGAGGCGCTCCTTAAAGAATGCCGTCATCGCCTGCTGGATAAAGCGGTTATTGATGGCCTTCTTAGTCTGGTTTTCGTAGGACGTCTGGGTGGAGAAGCAGTTGGTCACCAGCACCAGACAGTCCTGGACGTCCTGCCACTTAATGCCGCTCTCGTTTTTGTTGTACTTGCCCTGTTGCTTGATGTAGGCATCGATGGCGCTGGTCAGAGCACTACGGGCGGCCTTTTCGGGCGAACCGCCGTTCTCGAGCCATGACGAGTTGTGGTAGTACTCCTGCATCATGAAGGTGCGCGAGAAGCACATGCACGCGGTGATCTTGACGTTGTAATCGGGCAGGTCCTCGCGGTCGCGACCGCGACGGTCAGCCTCGATAAAGAAGGGCTCGGTAAGGTAGTCGGTACCGACCTTCTCGAGCACGTAGTCCTCGATGCCCTTGGGATAGCAAAAATCCTCTTCGGAAAACTCGCCATCGTCGCCCTCAATGCGCAGGCGGAAGGTCACGTTGGCGTTGACCACGGCCTGGCGGCGCATGGTCTCGCGATACCAGTCGTGGGGAATGCTGATCGAGGTAAAGACCTCAAGATCGGGGCGCCACTTGATGGTGGTGCCGGTGCGGTCCTCGTCGCTGGGCTCGATCTCAAGCGCTTTCTTTTTGGCGCCAACGACCTTGCCTTTCTTAAAGTGCAGGGAGTACTTGTTGCCGTCGCGCCAAACCGTGACGTCCATGTACTCGGATGCGTACTGGGTCGCGCACGAGCCCAGGCCGTTGGTACCGAGCGAGAAGTCGTAGTCGCCGCCCTGGTTGTTGTTGTATTTGCCACCTGCGTAGAGCTCGCAAAAGACGAGCTCCCAGTTAAAGCGCTTCTCGGAGGGGTTCCAGTCGAGCGGGCAGCCGCGGCCGTTGTCCTCTACCTGAATGGAACCATCGCGAAAGGCGGTAAGGGTGATGAGCTTGCCGTAGCCCTGGCGCGCCTCGTCAACGGCGTTGGACAGGATCTCGAAGGCGGCATGCGCGCAGCCGTCGAGTCCGTCCGAGCCAAAGATAACGGCGGGGCGCAGGCGTACGCGCTCCTCGTCCTTGAGCTGACGAATACTGTCGTTACCATAGTTTGCGGTGTTTTTTGCCATGCTCGCTCTCTCGATGCTCCTTTGCTGCGTTGTAGTCATATAGATAGTCAAGGTAGCATAGCCCAGGCCTCGGACGATTCCAACTAACACGAATTCCATCGAACGCGCGTTCGGAGTCGGTGACCTTTAGCTTCTGCGGTCATTCCCTGCGCGGCGTGGTGCTCGTGTTAAAACCGTGGCTTATCGGCTGGTAGAATTGCCGCATCAAGACTGCATGTTGTTTGAGGGGGCGCAATGACTGAGAAAGAGAAGATGGAGCGCGGGGAGTGGCATGATGCCAACTTTGACGAGGAGCTCCTGGCGCAACGCGCAAAGGCGGAGGCGCTCTGCTATGACTTTAATATGGCAAAACCCGGAAGCGACGCGCAGCTTGACGCTTTGAAATCCTTGCTCGATACCGATCTTCCGCAAGGGCTGACGGTCCTTTCGCCTGCCTACTTTGACTACGGGAGCAAGACGAGCTTTGGTGAGGGCTGCTTTGTAAACCATGGCTGCTACTTTATGGACGGCGGCTCCATTACCTTTGGTGACAACGTGTTTATCGGGCCGTTTTGTGGCTTCTACACCGCTTCGCACCCCCTAAAGGCAAAGGACCGCAACTTGGGTCTCGAGAAGGCTCTGCCTATTGTTGTAGGCGATAACTGCTGGTTTGGCGCGAACGTGTCCGTGCTGCAGGGGGTTACCATCGGCAGCGGTTGCGTTATTGCCGCGGGCAGCGTCGTGACGGAAGACCTTCCGGACAACGTGGTGGCGGCAGGCGTTCCCGCGGTCGTCAAGAAGATCATCGAACAATAACGGAGCTATTAAACGATGGGGCACGCATGGTTCCGGCAAATCCGGTTATTGGCGTGCGCGTTGGCCATGCTGATAAGTTCCACTTACTCGGGTCCTTCCGACTCGGTTTTGTCCGAGTAAGATTGAATAGCGAATCGAAATTGTTATGTCCACATGGCGATGGCGGACATGGTTTCCATAATGACAGATATAGTTGACATCTTGTGAAGGATGCAATATATTTCTGTCATGTTGCAACGGATATCTGTCCATTACTACGAAAGGAACTCCATGCCGGGCAAAAAGAACCTACGCATGAAGGCGGCACGCGCGGCGGCTGGCCTTTCGCAAGCTGACTTAGCCCAAGCCGTGGGCGTTACGCGCCAAACCATCGGCCTTATCGAGGCGGGCGGCTACAACCCCACGCTCAATTTGTGCGTGGCAATCTGTAAGGCGCTGCGCGTTACGTTGAACGACTTGTTTTGGGAAGACGAAACCGACGCCGACCCTAATGCTCTTTAGGAGTTCACTATGAAATATGAAGATCTGAAAATCGTGCAAAAGTGGCGTGAATATGCCGGCCCAAAGGATGAACGCCTGGAGGCTGAGAACGCGAAGATCTACAAGATTGGCTTCGTGCTGCTTTCGTTTGGCATGTTGATGATCTTTTTCTACCAGTTTATAGCTCGACAGGTTACGTGGGTTCACAGCGACGCTAGTGAAATGCCGCATGGCTTTGCAACGCCGTTCGAGGCAGCTATGTATTTGTGGCTCGTTCTCGTGATGTTGATTTGCGCAGGACTGCAAACGCGGAAGGGCTATGTCGATACCAATCGTTTTGGGCAAACCGAGCATCTTCCTGTTGGATATTTCCTGCTTGTCAGCGGTCTTAGCGGCGCCGCGTTCGCGCTTGTTATTGCCGCAATGCGCTGTATCGCTGAGGCGCAGATCGTACCGCTCGAAAGCGTCTTTTGGTTGGCGAACCTGGTCACGGGCGTGTTCTGCGGTGCGACGATTTTCGCGGCCACGTTTGCTGTCCTGTGCGCAACGTTTTTCACGGCGAAAAGACGCCGTGCCAAGCTCGAGGCAGAACTCGACTCCTCAGACGACATTTAATGCGCAATGGGCTGGCTCTGGGTATTCAGAACCAGCCCATTTTGATGTTCGATGAGCCGAGTCGGCGCCTCTCACAAAAGTAACTAGGAGCTAGCGAGGCCTATCCGAATTGTCCTCATTGGCGGTGTCTTTTTCGAGCGCCGTGCGGCGGGCGCTGTAGGCGACAAGGCCGGCACCAACTGCGGCGAGCGCTGCTGCGGCTGCGGTTAGGGGGACGTTGCTGTCGCCCGTGCCCGCAAGCGCGCCCGCTTTTCCGGAGCGCTTGTTATTGCCGTGGTCCTTGCCACTGCCGGAGCTGCTTCCGCCGGAGCCGCCGCCCTCGTCAGTACCGCCGCCACTCGAGCTACCATCGCCGTCTGCTGTCATCGGGGCGTCGTGAAGTCCTGTCGTATCCGCGCTGTCGCATACGCCGACCTGAACTTCTGAGCGTTCGCATGCCGCGTCGGGCACATGAAGCTCGTGCAGAACGGCACTCAGCGCCGAGTTTGCGCCCGGTCGGATCTCCTCGAGCGTTACGGGATCGAGCGCCACCAGATTACGCGCCTTCGCATACAGCGTGACGCGTTTGCCCACTTCGTCGCTCCAACTCTCGGGGATGGCGAAGCTCATGCGGAACTGTGCCGTGCAACCCGGTGCCAGCACGGCGTTGCCGTTGTCGGCTACCAGCGGGTGCGTTGCAAAACGTGCGCCCAGCGTCTCGAGCGCGTACTTTACGTGTGCCATGTCGTTGGCCGAAGCGTCTTCGGCAAGCTCTGGATCGTAGATCGAAGCCATGCGTGCGTTCGCTCCGAATCCGATGGATGCGCTGGAGAACGGCTGGCTGGAGCCCTCTCGGTACAGATCGATTGTGCCGGCAGTCAGCAAAGTGTTGCCGTCGTTTCGCACCGTGACCATGAAGGATTCGCCTGCTGCTCCGGGCACCACCGCGCCCGAGGTAGCGACCGCGCCCGTCGGAGTGGCACACGCCACCAGAGGCACTTCGATGCCGTGCAGCTCTGCCTCGCTCTTCTCCGCGCTCACAATGTGCGTGGCGAGCGCGGAGAGCATGCCTCCCGACGTCAAAAATGTCGTTATCTGATCGACGGGATGGTCCAGCTCGCACATCACGAACGGCTCCGTGAACAGATCGCCTGCCAAGGTGCTGGCGAAGATGCGGAAGTGCTTGCCCATTACTGCTACCGGGTTGCCTTCTTCGTCGTAGGTTTGCCCCACCTTGCCATCGGTGTTCTCTACATAGAGCGCGCACCTGCCGTTGTTGCTTACGCTAAACGATGCCGGGCCACAGCCTGCGGCACCCACGGGCTGCGTTGCAAATGCCGATGCGCCTCGCGTCCAAGTAATATGCTGCAGCTGCTCGTTGACGGTGGCCAAAAAGCCCGAATGTTGTGGCCACGGCACCGCATGGGGCACCGTGGCGTCTGGTGGCATAACGCCCCAGCCCGCAATGGACTGGCCGATCACGGCGTACGATGCGCAGCCGCAACCGTCTGCGGTCTCGTACGCAACGGGCACCACCATTTTGCCGTTGATATTCTCGGGCTCGCTCAGCTCGATACTCGACGGTGCTTGCGGAAAGCGAAGAACTTGGCGGAACGTCAGGCTGTCGCCCAAATCATCCGACCACAGGGTAAAGCATTCCAGCGCAACCTCGGCCTCGCTGCCGAGCGCCTTTTCTGCGGTGGTTCCGCGGCGGTGGAGGTAGGCACCCGACAGGCGTCCGTCGATCAGCGTCTTGCCTACCGTGATGCGCGGGCACTGCAGGCAATGGTAGCCATCCTCTTGCAGGCGGCCGCGCGAGATGCTGCGCCATGACGTATGCGACACAACGCGGATCTCGTCATTACTTATGCGCAGGCGCACAACGGACAGTATGCCGGCTGTGCTTGCCGTATCGAAAAGGGTGTTGTCGCCGGCGGGGCGCTCGCCCGAGACCAGCAGCACGTAGGCGTCCTGGTTTCCTCTTCCGTCCGTATATTCCACCACGTCGAAGTCGTAATCGAATATGCCGTCGCGCTCCACGTCGCCCTCGCCAAACCCAAGGGGAAAGTCCACGGGCGTGGGAGCGGACCACGTGCCGTTTGCCTTTGTGTGCACCACCAGGCGCGAGCGGCCATTGTCGCCGTAGCGCACCGAGGCGATACGGAACAGGCATTCTACGCCGGCAATCATCGTTAGCTTCATGTGGGCTTCGCTGAGCACGCCGGAAAACAGCACGTTGTCGCTCGAGGGTTTTATGCCGCCACGCTCGTCCTCCGACACGCCGGCAGAATTGGCGTTCGGGTCCGCAACGGCGTTCGTTGACTGACCGATGTAGGTGTACTCATACATCGGCGCGGCGTTTTCGTCGTTCTCTACCAGTGCATGGACGAAATGCTCGATCTGTCCCGTGTCTTCGCTTTCTGAATCCGCCTCGAGCTCAATGCGCGTGGCCGCTTGATCCCAATCGCGCACGACAGGCGCGGCATTTACGGCAGTGGCCTTAACCTCGGCGCGTGCGAGCAGCTCGGCGTTGGTGACGATGGTGGCCGATGCGATAAACTGCGGCACACCACCTGCTTCGGCGTTGCCGGCCGAGCCGAAGCAGGCATCCAACGTATAAGGCGTATTTCCACCCAATGCCAGCTCAGAGCGCTGGAGTACATACTGGTCGCCATTGTTCACCGACATATTCCACGAATCGATGAGTGTGGGCCACGACCCCGACCAAGCCTTGGTGGTCCACTTGAACATTACGAACTGGAGTATCACATCGACATCGACGTCTGCACCTACGCGCAGCCGCGGAAGCTGGTGTCCATCTGCCTTCTCGTACCCAATGAACAGTGTGAGGGATGCGGCGCCACGCACAGCGGACGAAGCGACGCCTGCAATGCCGGCTCCAAAGGTGACGGCAAGTCCGATCTGGATGGTGAACGAGCCCGACGTGTTGGAATAGTCGAGCGAAATGTTCTTGAAAAACGCCGCGCCGCTGCCGTGCGTGTGGGCGCCCACGGCGAGCGCCAGTTTTGCCAGCACCCAGGGGTTGACGTTTAGGAAAAACGGCACCGGTCCTAGGGTAAACTGCTCGGTCCAATTGAGGTCGGTTCTTACCTGGAAGAGGGCCTTAATATTGCCGTATGCGGGGTCGTTGTTGTCACCCCAGGTTTTGCCCACCCAATCGTAGGCGAGCGAGCCGTACAGCTGTGTGGCGATATCCATCGTGAACAGCGGCGTGCAATGGTGGCGAAGGAGCTTGGTGTTTCTTGGATCGGTGCCCGAACCGGCACTCATACTTTTGTACTGATTCCACTTCCCCTCCATTTCGTCGAGGTAGCGGTTTGCCTGCTTGGCGCCCGACTCGCGCGGTGACTTCTTCCAGTACTCCGGATCCGGATTGCCCGAATCGTTCATATAGCTGGCTGGTTTGTATCCTCCGCCAAACAGCACGTATCCAGCAAACGAGAAATCGAAGAGGATCGGAAATGTGGGTATCCAGCACGTGAACTTATTGCCGCCGATGCCGGGAAACGCCGCGGGGAAATCAAACGGAGTGACCTCTTGGTCCATGGTAGTGGGGACGATAGTGGTCGAGCCCGATTCCGCCTTTGCGGCCGGCGCGGTGACAACGGCCATGGGGGATGAGAGCGTGTAGGTTTTGCCCTGATAGTCGAGGACAAAGCGCAGCTTGCACCCTTCCTCCAGAAGGCCCGATGCCGCGTCGAGAAACTTGTCTTCGAGTGTGAACGTCGCCAGATTATCCGCGCCTGATGCGCTGGCCTTGATCTGGCCGATCTGCGTGACGGTTTCGGGCGAGCTACCCGTGGCGGGCATTACCTTGTTGATGTGCAGCGTTGCCTGTCCACCCTGTGGCAGATGTGCCTGTACAATAAAGGCATGCGTGTCGGGTTGGTCGTTTGCCGCGTCGTCCTTCGGCAATGCCATGAACGTGGCATCAGCGTACTGGATGTCCCATTCGTCGAATGTGAGCTGGCGGAAGTACGGCTCGCCGTCGGACAGCGGACGTGTGGGTGCGGTTATGGCGGTGCCGCCCTGGATACGCGCAGGGGGAATCTCGACATCGCGGTAGCCCGCCATGCTAATGGAGATGCCGCCGTTAAAGTCGTACGCGTCGAGAAGCGTTGCCTCGTCCACGTAGTCTTCCGAAAGAGGGGCGACCTCAAAGATGGCCGTGCCTTCGTCATCGGTCGTGGCGGTGAGCTGCTTGCCTACGGCATAGCGCGATGTGAGCGTGACCTGGGCACCTGCGATGGGCGTATTCTTGTTGGCGACGTCGACCACGACTACACCAAACATGGTGCGCGAGAGAACGAGCACCTTGAAGGGATCTTCTTCGTCGGCATAGGCCGCGGTGGGCGCGAACGGCAGCAGGAAGGCATTTTCGCTTCCCGGCACGCGAGGCAACATGATGCTCGCCAGCGAGGACGCTCCAGCAACAAGTAACGAACGGCGATCAAGCATCTTGGGCTCCCATCCCGCAAATATCGGTGGAAATAATCCAATTTTGCGAGAAGACGCTTCGTGGCGGTAGTGCCGTTCGATGGCCAAAATGTCCAAATTGATCGAGCGAAGCGCCGGGTTCCGGAACGCGTTCGATGCGCTTGGCAGCCCGGTCGCTAACGCAACATATGCGCGACCAGCTCGGCGCGTGTGCCGATGCCAAGCTTTGCGTATACGCCGGATAGGCGGTTTTTGACGGTGCCCGGCGATACTCCCATATGGCGTGCGATTTCGGCGTTGGTCCACCCACGACAGGCGAGCATGGCCATGGTGAATTCCGTGGTCGTTAGATCGTCGGCCACGTCCTCGCCCGAATCGGGGTTGTGGATGCGCCGCCAGCCGTAGCTGAAGCGGTACGTGATCTCGATGATGCGCGCGAAATCGTCAGGGTATTGCGTTTTTAGGCACGCCTCGATGAGCCCCTGTAAAAGGCCGTGGTGCTCGCCGATGAGCTCGATGAGGCCGTCGGGGCGCGCAATGTCCCAAGCGGCGCCAAAATGCGCTTTTGCGGCGTCGACGTCTTTGAGACTCATGTATGCCATGGAAGCTGCCAGGTGCAGGAACAGTTCCGAGATGGGATAGCTTCCCTGTTTCATAATTAGGGCGTTTTCCGCCATGCCCAGACTGCGGCCATATTCGCCGCGCAGGTACAGGGCATGCGCCATCACGTAGCTGGCGAACAAGCGCAGGCCTTCGGGCAGATGCGCCGCAAGCGGATAAAACTCTTCGGCAGAATACGGGGAAGGCAAGTGCAGCAGGACGCTCGCGGCCGAGGCGAACAGGATATGCGTGGCGTGGACGGCGGGCGATTCCTCGTCAGTTGGCGTATCGAGGATGCCCGCAAGGCACCGGCGGGCGTCGGCGATACGGTTGAGCGACAGACTGGCGTATCCGCAGATAAAGCATGCGGAATAGCGCAGTGCGGGATCGGTGGCGTCAAGATAGGGGCGCGCCGTCTTGGCAGCAAGGGTGGCCTGTCCGCGAAAGTACAGCGCTTCTGCCGTGGCAATGGCGCGCGAATCGGGGTCGGAAATGCCTGCAACCGCAGCGTCCATCTGCCCCGGCACAAAGGCAGTGCACATCAACGGCATGGGAACGCATGGGTAGCCATCGCAGTCCATCTTCCATCTCCCAACAGCTGGCAACAATAGCAGCAATTGTACTCCTGTTGCTCGGGACTTGAATTTGTGGGTATCGCCTACGATTGTGCCGAACGTATAAAGGAAGAGTCTATTGGCGATGCTCCCAAGGTGGCTACCGAAGCCTAGCTGACCTCGACATTAGGAAAAAATACCACCCCTGTAAAAAGCTCTGTCGCAGCGATGGGAAACGCATCTCGTTCTGCATATAATGAGGTCATGTGACGGTGCGTTTGCATACGTGTAACGCATTCCCATCGAACCGAAAAGGAGCTCTGCATGGATCCCAACAAGCGTCCCGACGACATGGTGCGTATCACCACTCCCGAACTTGCCCAGGCGTTCATCGAAGAGCAGGTCGCTGCAATCCGCGAGCAGATCGGCGACAAGAAGGTCCTGCTGGCCCTTTCGGGCGGCGTTGACAGCTCGGTTGTCGCGGCCTTGCTCATCAAGGCCATCGGCAAGCAACTCATCTGCGTGCACGTGAACCACGGCCTGATGCGCAAGGGCGAGAGCGAGCAGGTCGTCGACGTCTTCAAGAACCAGATGGACGCCAACCTGGTCTATGTTGACGCGACTGATCGCTTCCTGGATAAGCTCGTGGACGTCGAGGAGCCCGAGGCCAAGCGTAAGATTATCGGCGCCGAGTTCATTCGCGTGTTCGAGGAGGAGGCCCGCAAGGTTGGCGACGAGGTTAGCTTCCTCGCCCAGGGCACCATCTATCCCGACATCCTGGAGTCCCAGGATGGCGTGAAGGCTCACCACAACGTGGGCGGCCTGCCCGATGACCTGCAGTTTGAGCTCTGCGAGCCCGTCAAGCTGCTGTACAAGGACGAGGTGCGCGTCGTGGGCCGCGAGCTCGGCCTGCCCGAGAACATGGTTGAGCGTCAGCCGTTCCCCGGTCCTGGCCTGGGCGTCCGCTGCCTTGGCGCCATCACCCGCGACCGTCTTGAGGCGCTGCGCGAAGCCGACGCCATCGTGCGCGAGGAGATCGACAAGGCAGGTCTGACCATCTGGCAGTATTTTGCCGTCGTGCCCGACTTCCGCGCCACCGGCGTGCGCGAGGGTAAGCGCGCCTACGACTGGCCCTGCATCATCCGCTGCATCAACACCGTTGACGTCATGACCGCCGAGGTGCCCGAGCTCGACTGGGCGCTGCTCAAGCGTATTACCGCTCGCGTCACCGCCGAGGTTCCCGGCATCTGCCGAGTGTGCTACGACCTCACGCCGAAGCCCGTCGGCACGGTCGAGTGGGAGTAAGCTAACTCAGCTGGTAGGCGACGAGAACTAGCAGATGTGACAAAGGGACAGTCCCTTTGTCACATCCTCGATATTATGTGCGGGATGGTACGCCACGCGGCGTGCCATCCCGTTCGTTATTTTAATGAGCCGAGTGCGCGAGTGGGAAGAGTCACGAGCATGGTCGTTCCGCGCTCCGAGCTCTTTTCGACCTCGATGGAGCCGCCGTGAAGTGCGGCGATCTCCCAGACCAGCGCAAGCCCCAGCCCCACGCCGCCGTATGCCCTGCTGCGCGATTTGTCGACGCGATAGAAGGGCTGAAAGATGCTCGTCTGGTATTGCTCGGGAATGCCCGGCCCCTGGTCGCGCACGCGTAGCAGCACGCGGTCGCCTTCGGCGCAGGCGTTGATTTGCACGGTCGAGTTGGGCGCGCTATAGCGTATGGCGTTTTCGGTCAAGTTGAACAGCAACCGATAGATCAGCGTGTCGCTGCCGATCGTTTGCGCGTCGCCCTCACTTGTAAGCGTGATGTCTTTTTGCTCGGCAAGGGGTGCCAGGTCCGTGAGCACTTCTTCGATCATCGGCGCTAGGTCAATCACATCGTTGCAAGGGACACTGCGCAGCTCGCTCATCTCGAGCAGGGTCTTTGTCATGTGCGTCATTCGCTCGGTCTGCTCCTGCAGCAGCCCGAGCAGGCTCGCTGTATCGGCGTCGACGTCGGGGTGCTCGGCGCAAAACAGCTCGACCTGGGCCTGCATGAGCGCAAGTGGCGTGCGCAGCTCGTGCGCCGCATTGCCCGTAAACTGTCTTTGTGCGGAAAATCCCTCGTCAAGGCGGGCAATCATGTCGTTAAACGACGCGCTGCAGCGCCTGAGTTCAGAGGGCACGTCCTCGCTGATTTTTGTGTCGGCGAGGTTGTCGGGCCGCACGCTCTCGACTTGCGTCGCAAAGAAGCGCAACGGCCGCAGCGCATGTCCGCTTACAAAGTAGGCCAGCACGCCGCCGAGCAGCGTCACCGCCGCAGTTATATACCAGCTCGTCGCGCCAAACGATTCTTGGGCGTCGTTCACGACGATGGTCAGCGCGTCGTCGAGCTCTTTGTTTGTCGGGTCAAATGAGCTGGGCGAGGCCGCCTCCACCTTGCTGTGCGCCGACGCTTCTGCACCAATCGAGTCCATGTAGCGCATGCCGGAGTAGCCAACCAGGCAATTCATAAGTACGCAGGTCGAACATATCAGCAGTGCCGTCATCAACGTGATGCGCCACTGCAGCGACAACCGCTTCATTTGCCATCCTCCATAACGTAGCCTTCGCCGATTCGGTTGCGGATGGGGTCGTGCCCCAACGCGCCGCGCAGCTTTTTGCGCAGCGACGAGATGTGCACGCGGGTCGCGTTGCTAAAGCTGTTGACGCTGCTGTCCCATACGTGGTCGATGAGCTCCTCCTGGCTCACCGGCCGCCCCTGGTTAAGCATCAGGTATTCCAAGATGCCGGTCTCCTTGCGCGTGAGGGACAGGATCTCGTCGCCCACTGTGGCGAGGCGCGCCTTGGTGTCAAAGCTCAGCGATCCACAGGTTAGAACAACGTCGCTTTGTGTAAAGCGTCTGAGGGTAAGGCTGCGAATCCTTGCCGCAAGCTCGTCAAGATGAAACGGCTTGGTGAGGTAGTCGTTGGCGCCCGCATCGAGCCCCGCTACCTTGTCGGAGACCTCGCCACGTGCCGAGAGCACAAGCACCTTGGTCTCACAATCAGCTGTCCTGAGTTGCCTGAGCACGGTCATGCCGTCGACATGGGGGAGATTGAGGTCGAGCACGACAAGATCAAAGGTCTCGACATCGAGCAGATCGAGGGCCTGCTGCCCGTCGTAGCAGCAGTCGACGCTATAGGCCAAGTTGCGCAGGCTGCGTGCGATCGCATCGCACAGCGCCCGCTCGTCCTCGATGACCAAGATGCGCATAACGTTCTCCTTGCATAATCATTCACGCTTAACACGGATTTTATAGTCGGTATGGTCCAATGGGTCGCGAAACGAAAGGAGTGGTCAGATTGTTCAAAGCGATTAAGCCTGTGGCGCAGGTGGCTTTGCTGATCGTTGGGGTAGCCATGGTTGGCTTTGGAATTATGCGCGGCGAGGCAGATGCCGTGCTGGCCAAGGCAATCAGGCTGTGCTTGGAGTGTATCGGAATTGGATAAAAGAAAAAACACTGCATCGCATCTTTTAGCGCGATTTCGTGGATTGATTCAGGCGGCGGCGACGCTTGCGACCAATATTCACCTGCCTAACTTTGCCAAGGGCGGCATCTACCAGGGAGCGGGCAAAGCCGTCTGCGTGCCGGGCCTCAACTGCTACTCGTGTCCAGCGGCCTCGGGTGCGTGCCCCATCGGGTCGTTTCAGTCGGTGGTGGGCTCGTCTAAGTTTAGCTTCTCGTATTACGTCACCGGAACGCTCATTCTGATCGGCGTGCTGCTGGGACGTTTTGTATGCGGCTTTTTGTGCCCGTTTGGATGGCTACAAGAGCTTTTGCATAAGATTCCCAGCAAAAAGCTCTCCACGAAAAAGCTCAAGCCGCTCACGTACATCAAGTATGCCGTGCTGCTGTTTGCCGTGGTGCTGCTGCCCGTCTTGGTGGTTAACGATGTGGGTATGGGCGACCCGTTCTTTTGCAAGTACATCTGCCCGCAAGGTGTGCTCGAGGGCGCGATTCCGCTGTCCATCATGAACGTGGGAATCCGCTCCGCGCTGGGAAAGCTCTTTTCCTGGAAGCTCGCGATCCTCATTGTGGTTGCGGTGCTGAGCGTGCTGTTCTATCGCCCCTTCTGCAAATGGATTTGCCCCCTCGGCGCATTTTATGCGCTCATGAACAAGGTGTCTTTGCTGGGGATCCAGGTTGACCAGTGCAAATGCGTCTCGTGCGGCAAGTGCGCCAAGGTGTGTCAAATGGACGTGGACGTTACGCGTACGCCCGACCATGCCGAGTGCATTCGTTGCGGCAAATGCGTGGGCGCGTGCCCCGTCGATGCTATTAGCTTTCGCTATGGGCTGGGTGTGACGGGCGACAAACCCGCGCAGTCCACGCAAGCCTGCGAAAACAAATAGGTACCTATATAAGTTTCGATATAAACGGAGGAACCATGAAACTGTCAAAAATTGCAGCTCTGTTGATGCTGCCCGTGCTGGCGCTGACTCTCGCGGCGTGCTCTGCCCCCAAGGGCGACGCGAAGGGTGCTACGAGCGGCGATGCGCAGATTGCCGAGCTCATAGCGCAAAAGCCGTCGAGTGCCGAGGAGGCGGCCGAGCTGTACCAGCAGCTGCTGCAAAAGGAAAACGAGATCTTTGCGAGCGATAACGCCCTATGGGAAAAGGTGTTCCTTGCGGCCAACAAAGACACTCCCATGATTGAGGACGGCAAGAACTACGGTGACTTCTTGCTCGATACCATCGAGGGCGCCAAGGATCAGTTTGCGGCTGACGAGCTTAAGACGCTTAAGGCCGGCGCGCAGCAGGTCAAGGAGATCGAGGACAAGCTCATGGCGCTGGAGAAGGAGTTCCCCGGATGCGGCAGCACGCCCGGCGAGGGGGAGAGCGTCGATGCCTCGACCGCAGGCATGACTAACGGCGAGAGCGGGGAGACGAAGTTCCCCAGCTTTAAGGGCAAGGACTTGGACGGCAACGATGTAAACAGCGACGAGCTGTTCTCCAAGAACAAGGTCACCGTCATGAACTTCTGGTTTACCACCTGCAAGCCGTGCGTGGGAGAGCTGGGCGATCTGGAGAAGCTCAACAAGGAGCTTGCCGAGAAGGGCGGCCAGGTCGTGGGCGTTAATTCCTTTACGCTCGATGGCAACAAAGACGAGGTGGCCGATGCCAAGGACGTGCTTTCCAAGAAGGGCGTGGCGTATAAGAACATCTGGTTTAAGTCGGACAGCGAGGCCGGAAAGTTCACCTCCAACCTGTACTCGTTCCCGACCACCTACGTGATCGACCAGAACGGTAACATTGTGGGAGAGCCGATCATGGGCGGCATCAACTCCGCTGAGCAGCGCGAGGCGCTCAACAAACTGATCGATCAGGCACTCGCGAAGAGCGAACAGTAAGTCCGTGGGACAGACAACTGAAGGGGAGTCGCTGGAAACAGCGACTCTTTTTTCTGCTTCGGGGTAGCATCATGGGTATACGTCGAAAGGGCACGCAGCTTTTCGTGCATTGCCCGAGCGGTGCGCGAAGCAACCAAGCTGTGAGTTTTCTTAAGCGTTCTGGGTATGGCAGTGTCAAGAATATCGGCGGCATAAGCGGCTACACGGGAAAGGTGGTGCGTTAGCTATGAAGGTGGTTATCGTTGGAGGCGTCGCGGGCGGCGCATCGGCGGCGGCACGTTTGCGCAGACTCGACGAGCAGGCCCAAATTGTCATCTTTGAGCGCACGGGTTTTGTATCGTATGCCAATTGTGGGCTTCCGTACTACATTGGCGGCGTGATAGAAGAAGAGAGCGCATTGACGCTGCAGTCTCCCAAGGGCTTTTGGGATCGCTTTCGCATTGCGGTCAAGACGAGTCACGAGGTGTTTGCCATCCATCCCGATTCGCATACGGTCGAGGTTCGCAATATGCTGACGGGCGAGGAATTTGTCGAGACGTATGACAAGCTCATCCTGTCGCCGGGTGCAAAGCCGATCCGCCCTGCGTTGCCGGGCATCGACTCGGATAAAATCTTTAGCCTACGCACCGTTGAGGACACGCTGCGTATTCACAGCTATGTTCGAGAGCGGCGACCGAGCAGTGCCGTCGTGATCGGCGGCGGCTTCATTGGCGTCGAGACGGCGGAGAATCTGTGCGAGCTGGGGCTCCAGGTGACCCTTCTGCAGCGTCCCGTCCAGCTTATGAACAACCTGGATTACGACATGGCGACCCTTTTGCATACCGAGGTGCGTGAGCACGGTATCGATCTGCGCCTCAAGGCCGATGTGACAGGTTTTGAGGAAGTTGATGGCCGCGTTGTCACCCATGTTGCGGGCGATGACCCTATCGGAGCCGATATGGTGCTGCTTGCCATTGGCGTGGCACCTGAGAGCCATCTGGCGCAAGAGGCGGGGCTCGAACTGGGCATCAAGGGGGCTATTGTGGTCAACGACCGCATGGAGACCTCTGCTGCCGACGTGTATGCCGTGGGCGATGCCGTGCAGGTCACGCATCAGGTGACCGGCGAGGACGCGGTCATTTCGCTCGCCGGCCCCGCCAACAAGCAGGGGCGTGTCGTCGCCGATGTCATAGCCGGCATGGACAGCTGCTACCTCGGATCGTTGGGCTCATCGGTTATCAAGGTATTCGACTTGACGGCGGCAAGCACGGGACTATCCGAAAAGGCGGCACACGCGGCGGGAATTGACTGCGACAGCGTGGTCCTGTCGCCCGGTTCGCATGCGGGTTATTATCCGGGTGCAACGCCCATGACCATGAAGGTTGTCTTCGAGAAGCAGGGATTGCGCCTGCTGGGTGCGCAAATCGTGGGCATCGATGGTGTGGACAAGCGTATCGACGTTCTGGCGACTGCCATCCAGGCAGGCATGCGCGGCGATAGGCTTAAGGATTTGGACCTAGCATACGCGCCGCCGTATTCATCGGCGAAGGATCCCGTCAATATGGCGGGCTTTATGATCGAGAACCTCAATCGCGGCATACTGGCGCAGTGGCATTGGGAGGATGAGCCCAACTTGCCACGCGATGGCAGCGTGCAGCTGCTCGATGTTCGTACGGAAGGGGAGTATGAGCGCGGGCATATCGATGGTTTCGTAAACATTCCCGTCGATGATCTGCGCAATCGCCTGAGCGAGCTCGACCGGGCCAAGCCGGTCTACGTGATTTGCCAGAGCGGCATTCGCAGCTACATTGCTTGCCGCATTTTGGCGCAGCATGGCTTTGAGTGCTTTAACTTCTCGGGCGGCTATCGCTTCTTTGCAGCCGTGACTGAGGCTCGCCGCGGCAGCGCTAACGTTATGCCGTGCGGGCTCGAAAAGTAGCGCGCATTGGAATGTGACAAAGTGACAGCCTCTTTGTCGCATCGGGGATGTTATATGCGGGATGGTGCGCCATGCGGCGTGCTGTCCCGTTCGTTTTTTGGCGCGGTTCGTTACATTCCTCACTGGTATCGGCCAAAAATGAGGATAGAGTAGGACAAACGCGCCGAACGTGAACGGCGGGGGAGCGGGCGAGCGCGCCCGCGCGAGAGAGGTTGCCGTCCATGCTGGATCTCAGAGTTATTTGCAAAAGGTACGTTACGCAGTCGTTTACGCAGGTAGCGCTCGACAGCGTAAGCCTGTCTTTTCGCGATAACGAGTTTGTAGCCATCCTGGGTCCCTCGGGTTCGGGTAAAACTACGATGCTCAACGTCATTGGTGGACTCGACCATTTCGATTCCGGCGACCTGCTGATCGATGGCATCTCGACCAAGGATTTCAGCGACCGCGATTGGGATGCCTACAGAAACAATCGCATTGGCTTTGTGTTTCAGAGCTACAACCTCATTCCGCACCAGAGCATTTTGGAAAACGTGGAGCTGGCGCTTACGCTCACGGGCGTGGGACATGCCGAGCGCCGCCAGCGTGCGCGTAAGGCGCTCGAGACGGTTGGTCTGGGCGAGCACGTTGACAAACGCCCGAACCAGCTTTCGGGCGGGCAGATGCAGCGCGTGGCCATTGCCCGCGCCTTGATCAACGACCCCGAGATTGTGCTGGCTGACGAGCCGACCGGCGCCTTGGATTCAACGACGTCCGTGCAGGTTATGGATTTGCTCAAGGACGTTGCGCGCGATCGTCTGGTCATCATGGTCACGCACAATCCCGAGCTGGCGTACCAGTACGCCACGCGCATCGTCAGCCTGGCGGACGGCAAGGTCACCGACGATTCCGACCCCTTTGATGTGGCCACGGTCGCACATCGCGAGGCAAAACCCACGCGCAAAACCTCGATGAGCTTTATGACGGCGCTGGGGCTTTCTGCCCGAAACCTCATGACCAAGAAGGGCCGTACGGCCATGACTGCCTTTGCAGGTTCGATTGGCATTATTGGCATCGCGGCGATTCTGGCGCTCTCCAACGGCGTAAACGGCTACATCAAAAAGGTCGAGGAGGACACGCTCTCAAGCTACCCGCTTACGATTTCCAAACAAGATTACGACCTGTCGTCTATGATGGGCGGACAGGGGGGCACGGATGAGGAGGCGTCCAAGGGCGAGGACTCGTCCGATGGCGCTACCGGCGGCAAGGCTCAGGGGACCGATAAGATCCCTGTGGTCACGGCCGTAAAGGACATGTTCGCAAGTGTTAAATCTAACGATATGACGAGCTTTAAGGCATGGCTTGACGACGGCGGCAACGGTATCGACAAAGAGGTCAACGCTATTCAGTATGGTTACGGCGTGACGCCGGTTGTCTATCGTTCGAGTAAGGGCGACGAGAAGCCCGTTCGCCTTGTTCCCAACGCTATGACCGAGGCCATGAGCGGAGGCGCGAGCTCGGCGGCAACGGTGAGCATGGATTCCATGGGAACGTCGGTCTTTAACGAGATGATTGACGACCAGAGCCTGCTCGACAGCCAGTACGATGTCGTTGCCGGCCATTGGCCTACGTCCGCCAACGAGGCCGTGATGGTGCTTTCGAGCCGCGGAACGGTGGGCGACTACACGCTCTACAGCATCGGCGCGCTGGATATCGATGAGCTCAACGACCTGGTTAACAGTGCCATGACGGCCGACGGCAAGGTCAAGACGCCCAAGACCGGCAGCGACTTTACCTACGACGATGCACTGTCCACGACGTTTAAGGTGTTGTCGCCGGCCGATGCCTATCGCAAAAACGAAGAGACCGGCATGTGGACTGACATGTCTGGCGACGCCGACTTTATGAAAGCCAAGGTTGCCGACGGTATTGACGTGCGCATTGTGGGCGTGGTGCGACCCAACGAGGCGGCAAACGCGAGCGCATTGTCCCCGGGCATTGCCTATACGCATGCGCTGACTCGCCAGCTTATGGAGCGTGCTGCCGATTCGCAAATCGTGCAGGAGCAGCTTGCCCACCCCGAGACGGATGTCTTTACGGGCAAGTCTTTCGATGAACTGCAAGGCGAGGCCAAACAGGGCGTGGATTTGGGCAGCATGTTCGGTGTGGACGAAGCGGCGCTGAAGAGTGCGTTCTCGTTCGATACGTCGGCGCTCTCGGGTGCGGCCGGCGGTATAGACCTTTCTGGTATCGACTTGTCCGGGCTGGACCTTGACCTTTCGGGCGTTGGGAAGGACATCGACTTCAGCGACATCATGGCCAAAGCGCCGGCCCCAGATTTCTCGGGCATCTTTGACGGTCTGGAACTCACGCCCGAGCAGATGCAGCAGGTAGGAACGCTTGCCAACCAGCTGTTTGAGGGCTTTCTGCAGTCTGATCAGTTTAAGGCGCTGTCGCCCGAAGATCTTAAGGACGCGTCAAAGCTTGCTGCCGCATTCTCGGCGTATCTTGAGAATGATGCCGCAGCCCAGCAATGCCTGGCTCAGCTCAAGGCGTTGGGCGGCGATGCCTTGGCCGAGCGTCTGCAGCAGGTGATGGGCGACTATGTGCAAAAGCAGCTGGCTCCGTATTTGCAGCAGTCTATGGATCAGGTGATGAAGGCGGTCAGCGAGCAGATTGCGACGACGGTATCAACCCAGCTCAAGGCGGGTGCGGCAGGGTTCATGGACCAAATGGCGACGCAGATGTCTTCGAGTTTTGCCAACCTGGCGAGCGCCATGCGCGTGGATGCGGGCGCCTTTGCTCGTGCCATCCACTTCAACATGGACGCCGAGGATCTGAGCTCGCTCATGATGAGCTATGCCAAGGCGTCGAAGCTCACCTACGACAACAATCTGACCACGTTGGGCTATGCGGACGAGGCGGACCCCATTTCGGTCAAGATTTTCCCGCGCGACTTTGAGGCCAAGGAGCGCGTGCTCGATTACATCGATGCGTACAACAAGCAGGTCAAAGCTGCTGGCCACGATGAGCAGGCAATCTCGTATACCGACTACATGGGCATCATCATGGGCTCGGTGACCGACATCGTGAATACTATCAGCTTGGTGCTCATCGCATTCGTGAGTATCAGTTTGGTGGTGAGCTCCATCATGATCGGCATCATCACCTACATCAGCGTGCTGGAGCGCAAAAAGGAGATTGGCATCCTGCGCGCGATCGGCGCGTCAAAGCGCAACGTGGCCAACGTATTTAATGCCGAGACCTTTATCGAAGGCCTCATTGCCGGCGTCTTTGCCATTGTCGTCGTGGTGGCCGTGAGCTTTCCGGTTAATGCCTGGGCGCTTGCGGCCAAGCAGGTGCCCAACCTGATGAGCCTGCCCGTTCAAGACGCGCTGATGCTCATTGTAATTTCGGTGCTGCTGACGGTCGTTGCCGGCCTGCTGCCGGCTCGCAGCGCATCCAAGAAAGACCCTGTGGAAGCCCTACGCTCCGAATAATGTGACAAAGGGACAGTCCCTTTGTCACATTGGGTGGCTAGCTCGTTTTGCCCATCAATGTGATACGGATGCTTGGATGGGTGTACTCGTCAAATTCATCCTCGGGATCCGTGTCAAACGAATAGTACGTTTTGATGGGGTTGTCACTCGTCCTGATGGAGATTCTCTCGTAGAGCGAACCGTTCAAAAAAGCCTGCCTAAACTCTTCGGGGAGCTTTTGCGGTGCTAGGAGCTCGGGACTCACGGTCTTGACGTCTACGGTTTGGACGACAGAGGAAAGTTCGTCCAAGTCGAGCTCGATGCGGGCGAGGTTGTCCTCAAGGCTCGCGTCGGGGTCGATCTCTGCCGCGTAGCTCACTTCCGTGAGCGTTCCCTTGTTGTCAAAATCCAGGTACGTATAGGTCTTCTGGGCATCGGAGTCGCCGTCGTGCAGATAGCCGCGGACGTGATAGCCGTAATCTTGATATCGCTCGTAGGGGTCATCGGCGGACACGTACTCGCATGAGGGCTCTAATGCCTTGCGTGCGATGGCGATCTGCTCGGCCGCGGCCGCGGCGTTCTCCTGCATCTCGATGTTTCCCTGCGCCAGCTGCGGGATATAGGCGCCGCACACGATCGCGAGGGGCAGCGCCACAAGCGCGACGACCCACTTCTTTGCACGGGGGACAGGCACGCCACAGGCCTCTGCCATGGCCCTTGCGTTGGCGAAGCTTTCGGCAAGCACGTCTGCCGCGGTGGCGACGGCGCCTACGGCAGCGGCGACTTCTGCCGCGCCGCCCAGGTTGCGTGCGGTCTCGTTGTCGCTGTTCTTGAGCAGGCGTGCGGCGGCCTGCGTGCCAACAACGCCTGCGATTTGTGCCGAGCGGTCTTTCTCGCTCTGCTCGATGGCGAGCCGGTTCTGCATTTCCTTCCACTGCTTGCCGCGCATGCCAAAACGCGGCGCGAGGGCACAGTAGCAGAATATGACGAGCTCGATGGCGGTGAGCACCAAGGCGGTCATCATGCCCGTCTCTTGGAAGCCTTCGTGATGGAAGACGATGTCGTCGATCATTTCGAAAGGAATAATCAATAAGGGCAGCACGAATGCCATGGCAAGCGCCGCGCCGGCAACCTTGGGACAGATGCAGTATCGCTGGATGCGCTTACGTTCTTGTTCGGAAAGTGTTGCCATGGCTGATCCTTGGTGTCGTAACGGTCGTTGCGGCGCATGGGGCGCGGGGCGCATCAGTTTGAGCTAGCGCTGGATAAGAACATAGAGCAAGATGCTCATCGCGATGAGCAAGAAGCCTGCGATGTTAAACATCAGTGTGGCAAAGTTGCCCACGATGGGGCGTTCGACATAGCTTTTGTCTGGGTTGCTGGGGTTGTAGTACACGGTCATTTGGCTACCGAGGGGCCAAAGCTGCTCCGCGAGGGTGCCTAGGCGGGCGATGGGGCCTGTCTGCACGTGCAGCCAGCCCTTGGCGTCTTCGTAGGCGGTGGCTTGCGTGCGGATGGGGAGTCCCGACAAGCTTTTGGTCTTTATGCCACGGAATTGTTTTTTCGCGCGGTATTGCGTGCCGTCGACGGTGTATTCCAAAACGGGATTCATTCTGCCTTCACCCATAAAGCGATGGTCGATGACCGTCCCCATGGTCACGGCGGTACAGGCCTTGGCTTTCTTGCGGGCGGCGGCCTTCATGAGCGCGCTCACTCCGATAAGCAGGATGCCGATGCCCCCAACCAAGATGAGCGCGAGCAGGGATATCTGCGACGTGGTCACGGCGTTCTCCTTTGGCGCGATACCGTCATATGTGACCCAGTATAGAGAATCCCGCCATCGATGAGCTATTGCGGGGGGGGGTCAATTCTGAATGTGACAAATGGACTGTTCCTTTGTCACATCGGGGACTGCGGAATCGAGGTCTAATACTTTTCCCGAGAAGTGAACGAGTGAAAACGGACTCCCGAAGCATCGACACTTTTGGCGTGCAATTTCCTGCGGTTTTGCCAGTCAAATCCTGCGGTTTTGACGCCTAAAAATGTCAATGCTTCGGGGGTCCAAATACAGCCGTTCACTTCTCGGGAAAAGTATTAGACCTCGAAATATGGGCGGCGTTCGCGAACGGCAACTAGCTTGCGTCCGGTAGCCGGCACTTGGGGCAAAGGGACTGCCCTTTTGCCCCTTCACCATTGCATCGTATCTGGTGTGGAAAAAATATCGCCTGCGTTCTCGCGCCTGCGAAGAGTTCCTGAACCGCTTGAATGGGATGTGACAAAGGGACTGTCCCTTTGTCACATTGATTTGAGAGTGGATGTTGATGAATTTATCGCTGGCCCCTATGGAGGGGATTACCGGGCATGTGTTCCGTCGCGTGCATGCGGAGTGCTTTGGCGCACTCGATTGTTATTACACGCCGTTTTTGCCGCCGCCGCGGGTGGGCAACCGCTTTGGTGGCAAGGCGTTTAAAGAGGTCGATCCTGCCAATAACCAGGGGCTTAACGTAGTACCTCAGCTGATGTCCAAGAATGCGGACGAGTTTGTGTGGGCGGCGCAGGTGCTCGCCGAGATGGGGTACCGCGAGGTCAATCTCAACCTTGGCTGCCCCTCGGGTACGGTTGTTGCCAAAGGCAAGGGTTCGGGCTTTCTGCGCAACCTGGATGAGCTCGAGGTGTTCTTGAGCGACGTGTGCGAACGCTCACCCTTGCCGGTGTCGGTCAAGACCAGGCTGGGGTTGGAAAGCGATGACGAGTACGAACGCGTGCTCGACCTCTATTGCCGCATGCCGCTGGCAGAGCTGATCGTGCATCCGCGCGTGCAAAAGGACCGTTATACGGGCTCGCCGCGTAAAGAGTTTTACGGCGAGACGTTGGAGCGGGCGCCGTTTCCCGTGGCCTATAACGGCGACATCTTTGATCTTGAGGACATGGATGCGCTGGTGGGGGCCTATCCCGGAACACGCCACGTAATGTTGGGGCGCGGCTTGCTCGCGAACCCCGCGCTGGCTCGCATGGTTAAGGGCGGCCCTGCTGCCACGGCCGCTGAGCTGCAGCGCTTCCACGACATGCTGTTTGCGGCCTATGCGGACGAGATTGGGGACAACGCGGTCTTTCGCATGAAGGAGTGGTGGTTCTACGCCAAATGCGCCTTCGCCGATCCCGCGACCGTTCACAAGCTCGTTCGCAAGACCAAAAAGGTCGATGAATACCGCGCTGCTGTCGAGCGCGTCTTTCGCGAGCAGCCGCTTGCGCCTGTTGCCCGCTTTTGTGGCTACTAGTCGTTGGGGACGTTCTTTAACGACTAGTCATTCAAGAACGTCCCCAATGACTAGATTGAAAAGCTGTACGTCAGCATCCAAAGATGTCGGAAAATGTCGACTTTGGATGCTGGCGTACATGTTTGGTTCGTATGGGTTCGGCTCGGTTGGCGCGAACTGGCCGCAGTGCGCGTGCTAGAGCAGGTTCTTCTGCACCCACGCGATGATGTCGCTCGACTCGTAGAGCGGTTTACCGTCGATGAACAGGCAGGGAACCTGGCGCTTTCCGCCGACGGCGATGAGTGTCTGCTCGGCATCGGGGTCGGTCGAGATATTGCGCTCGGGGATGGTCACGCCGTTATCGGCCAAAAAGCGCTTGACCTTTATGCAATACGGGCAGCCGGTCATAACGTAGAGCACGAGTTCGTGATCAGTAGCCATGGTGTCTCCAATCGGTTGAGGTTTCGGTTGAGATACCCAAAGCCGCCGCAGTCTATGCGCGATCCATTGATGACTCGATGGCATGGACCAGAAACGCCGTGGCTCCGGTGCCGCAGGGCTTGTCGTAGTAGTCGATAAAGCGCTGATCGGCAAGATAGCCGTGGGCGAGGCCCAGGTATGCTTCGTCTTGGGGCTCGTGTCCCCAGTTAAGGCCAATCCATCGACGGTGCATTGCTACAAGCTTGCGGGCCTCGCTGCCTTCCGGTTCGCTATCGCCCATGGCAATCGAGAGCTGGCCCAGAACAGCGCGTTCAAGTTCCTTCATGTCGTTCCATGTCTCGGGGTCCATGTCCAGCAGTGCCTCGTTTGCTGCATCGACAGCCTCGTCGCCATAGCGCGCCCGCGCCTCGGCGCCGAAGCGCTCCTCGTTTTCCTGCACGGCGCGCCAGCGCTCCAGCTGCGGCAAGACGGCACCCATGAGTGAGACGGCCTCGTCGAGCGACATGCCGGTGTTTTGTGCCAGGCGCGGGGCACAATCCTCGATCATTGCCTCCATCGTGGTGTCGTAGGTGTACTTGCCGTGCTCGTAGCACCACTTGCAGTAATGGTCGGTCGTGGCGCCCGTGGCGTCGGTGCCGCAGTCGTTGGGCGTGAGTATCATGCCGCAGCTCTGACAATAGTGCTCGGGCATTTCGAGCAGGTGGGACAGCGGTTCTCCGGTTATGGCGGCAATGAGCTTCATCATGTCGATGCCCGGTGTGACTTCGCCGCGTTCCCAACGGCTGACGGCTTGGCGTGTGACGAAGAGCTTGGCGGCGAGTTGCTCTTGGGTAAGATGATGGGCGCGACGGACAGCAATGAGCTTTTCTGCGAAGGCCATAACGGCTCCTTTCTGCTGGTTGTTGGCTTTAAGCATACGCGGCGGCAGGTGCCCTTCCAAGCAACCGTTGGTTGCGCGACGGGGGCTGCGGCGAAGAATTGCGTGCAACGTCCCACGCCTCCATGCCGTACAATGACCGGCATGGAACCTATTGCACACATACATACCGATCTGCCGCAGAAGTTCGGCATTCCGCGCAACAGCTTTTTGGCGCCCCATTTGCAGGGACGCATCGTCTTTGAACCGGAATTTGCCTCCAACGCAGCAGTTGAGGGTCTGGATTCCTTCTCTCACCTATGGTTGCTCTGGCGCTTCGAAAACGGCACGCCCGGCGGCACGGCTAAGGACATAGCCGCCGATGCCAAAAAGCAGGACAGGTCCGGAACTAATGCCAAGTGGTCGAAAACCGTGCGTCCGCCGCGTCTGGGCGGAGCCGAGCGTGTGGGCGTCTTTGCCACGCGCAGTCCGTTTCGCCCTAATCCCATCGGTCTCACCTGCGTCAAGCTTGATCGTGTCGAGCTCACCGACGATGGTCCCATCATCCATGTGTTGGGGGCCGACCTGCGCGACGGCACGCCCATCTACGACATTAAGCCCTACATTCCGTTTGCGGATTGCCATCCGGATGCGACCGGCGGCTGGATTGAGGATGCGCCGTGGCAAGAGCTCGACGTCGAGTTTCCGCAAGCGCTGCAGGATATGGTCCCGCCTACAAAGCTTCCTGGCTTGGTTGAGGTTCTTCGCCAGGATCCGCGCCGCGCGGGCAGCAAGCACGAGCCAAACCGTGTTTATCACTTGGCCTTCGCCGGGCTCGACATATCTTTTACGGTCGATGAAACCCGGCTAACCGTAGTCGCCGTCAACGACGCGCAAGACTAATCAGCCATTCGTCCGCACCCGTCAAATTAAGAGCCAAACCCCATGCCAAAACCGCCCATGCTGGTGGACAATAACGCCTACCAAAACAATCCGCTTTGCATGGGAGCCCAGGATGAAATACGACTTTACTTCGCTTATCGACCGCCACGGCATGGACTCCATCGCCGTTGATTCTTGGGGTGAGATCCCCGGCATGGCTCCAAACGCACCCGACGAGGGCTTCGATCGCATTCCCATGTGGGTGGCGGACATGAACTTCGCCACGGTGCCCACGGTCCAGGAACACATCATTCAGCGTGCCCAGCACCCCATGTTTGGCTACTTTGATCCGCGTGCCGAGTACTCTGACCGCATCATCGAATGGCAGAGCCGCCGCAATGGCGTCGAGGGTCTGCGCCCTGAACATATCGGTTACGAAAACGGCGTGCTGGGCGGTGTTGTGTCGACGCTGCGCGCGTATGTCCAGCCGGGCGATGCGGTGCTGGTCCACAGCCCCACCTACATCGGCTTTACCAAGTCTATCGAAGCCGCGGGCTATCGCATTGTCCACAGCCCGCTTAAGCTCGACGACCAAGGCGTGTGGCGTATGGACTATGAGGACATGGAGCGCAAGCTCGCCCAAAACCACATCCATGCCGCGGTGTTCTGCTCGCCGCACAATCCCTGCGGGCGCGTATGGGAGCGCGACGAGATCGAGCGCGCCATGGACATCTATCGCCAGCATGATTGCGTGGTGATCTCGGATGAGATTTGGTCCGATATCATCCTGCCGGGTCACAAGCATATCCCGACGCAGTCGGTGAGCGAGGATGCCCGCATGCGCACGGTTGCCCTTTATGCGCCCAGCAAGACGTTTAACCTGGCGGGCCTGGTCGGCAGCTACCACATCGTCTATAACGAGACGCTGCGCGACCGCGTGTGCGCCGTGTCCGACAAGACTCACTACAACGAGATGAACGTC
This sequence comes from Collinsella sp., assembly GCA_019419645.1. Classification (GTDB taxonomy): domain Bacteria; phylum Actinomycetota; class Coriobacteriia; order Coriobacteriales; family Coriobacteriaceae; genus Collinsella. Next base: position 26,280 of record DXZN01000016.1, read on the forward strand.
CTCTCCATGCATGCGCTTATCGGTGCCTATCAGCCTCAGGGCTATGAGTGGGTGGACGAGCTCAACCAGGTGCTTGCCGGTAATATCGAGTGCTTCTGCGATTACGTTGACGAGCATTTTGCGGGCGTGTCCTATTCGCGTCCGCAAGGCACGTACATGGTGTTTCTGGACTGCACCGAATGGTGCCGCGAGCATGGCCGCGATATTCAGTGGCTGCTCGACGAGGGGGCGCGCGTGGGCGTGGGGTATCAGGACGGCCGCCCGTTCCACGGGCCCTGCCACATTCGCGTGAATCTGGCGCTGCCGCTTTCGCGCGTAAGGGAGGCGTGCGACCGCCTGGACCGCTACGTTTTTGGGGTATAGGGGGCGCTCGATTCGAGTGCTGCCCCATGTGCCCACGCCGTCAAAATGTGTGGGCACATGGGGCGCAGAGGGTAGCGAGCGCGTTTTCCGCATTCGCTACTTTTCATGAATCTGCTTGCCGCAAAGATGTTCAATCGAAATCTCGTAGAGCTGGACGCCCTTTATGTCTTTGGCGATCTCCTCCTCGACTTCTTCGGCAGAAGGGTAGTACTTAAGCGCGAGCTGACGGACTTTGTCCTCGATAAACGCGGGCGCTTCATCTACCAGGCGACAACGACCAAAGACAACGGTACTCATAACGTAGGGAGCCCAGTCGCCGTCCTTGTACCACACGTTGCCGTAAACGGTAAAGCAGACTTTATCATCATGCCTGAGTGAATCGACCTTGTGGCCAGCCTTGGCGCCATGGAAATAAATCTTGTCGTGCTCGGCGTCAAAGAAGTAGTTGACGGGAATGGCATAGGGGTAGCCATCATCGCCGTTGACGGCAAAGACGCCGCGCTTGCAGGTAGCGAGCAGTTCGCGCGCTTTCTCGTCGGTGATGGCGCGTTTCTTTCGACGTAAGGGCCTAAACATCGTTGGCTTCCTTTCTACTGCGCATGGTGGTTGAGTACAAACTATAGCGAAACAGCCCCGTTTTTCTTGATACAGGCGAGTATGTTTTTGAGCTTGCTAAAGTCGAGCGGTTTGGGCAGATGGGCGTTCATGCCGGCGTCGTGTGCCGCCTTGGCGTCTTCGGCAAAAGCGTTGGCGGTGAGCGCGATGATGGGGATGTCGGCCGCATCGGCCTTTTCGCTCAGGCGGATCGCCCGGGTTGCCTCGTAGCCGTCCATGCCCGGCATCATGATGTCCATCAGGATTGCATCGAAGCTGCCGGCGGGACGACCAACATATAGATCGACCGTTTCGTTGCCGTCGGCGGCGCGAGTCACGACGATGCCTTCGCTTTCGAGCAGAGCTTGGGCAATCTCGGCATTGAGTTCGTTATCTTCTGCCAAAAGGACGTTCATGCCGGCGAGCGAGCAGCTGCTTACCTGCGTGTCTGCACATTCTTTTATCTGAGGGTTCTTGTCGATATCGAGCGGAATCCGGACGTCAAACGTACTCCCCACGCCAACCTCACTCGAAATCTCAATCGTGCCGCCCATCATATCGATGAGCGATTTGACGATAGACATGCCAATGCCGGTTCCTTGGAACTTGCTGCGCGCATCGTCGCCTTCCTGGGCAAACGGCTCGTAAATGTGCGTCAAAAACTCGGGCGTCATACCAATGCCGGTATCCGAGACGCTAAAGCAAAACACGGCGTGCTCGTCGTCGACCGGTTTGATGGTCGATGAGAACGTGACGGTGCCTCCGTGCTTGTTGTACTTGATGCTGTTGTCGAGCAGGTTGACAAGGATCTGCCGAATATGGGTGGGGCTGCCGATCATATATTGGTCGACAGCGTAGGGCTCGCTGGTGTCGAGCATGGTTATGCCGCGGTCCGATGCGCGGAGCTTGCACAGTACGAGCGCATTGTCGCACAGCTCTTTAAGGTTGAATGATTCGTGCTCGAGCGTCACTTTGCGCTCCTCGATCCTGCCCATCTCGAGGATGTCGTTAATCAGTGACAGCAGGTGATTGGCGGCAACGCGCGCCTTGGCGCGGCTTTCGCGGGCGACCTGCATGTCGCCTTCTCTCAATTCCTCAATTTCGATAAGGCCCAGGATGCCGTTGAGCGGCGTGCGGATGTCGTGGCTCATGCGCGTGAGGAAAGCGGTTTTGGCGGCATTGGCGGCATCGGCTTTCTGCCGTTCCTCCTGTGCGCGGTAAAGCGACCAGACAAGGATGACGATGCCGGTGAGCAAAATGCAGATGACGACTGCCGCAATGACGATGCGGTTGCGGTAGAGAAGTCGGAACGCATCCGATTCTTGCGCCGAGTACGATGTGGGGAAATAGCTGTTTGCAGAGAGCGATTCACCTGCATTGACGATGCCCTTATTGATGATTCCCAGCAGCTCGGGCTTGCCGCGCGAAATTAAACACGATAGTTGCGCCGTGTTGGTGAGTTCCTGTGTTTCGAAATCCTCGATGTCGTAGATGTCGCGGAGAGTTTCCAGGCGCGTGCTGGGGACAATGATGCAACGTGCCTTCCCCTCATTGAGGGCTTTGAGCACCTCGCCGTCATTCGAATACTCGGTTACCGTTGCGTTCGGAAAGAGACTTTCGAGCTCAAAACGGTTAACGATTGTGCTCTTTGTACAAGCGATGTTCTTAAGGTCGCTGTTCAGGTTTTTGCCACTGTGAATGGCGGTCAGCGAAACCGTTCCCATCGAGTTTGACTGGATGACCCCTGTCTGCTCGGCGAGCCAGTAGTCGCGAAACAACGGTAGGGCGACATCGATGGTTCCGTTGGAAAGGGCTTTGATCATTTGCTTGTTGTTCGAGAGTGCGATTGTTTTGACCGTAATGTCAAACTTGTCGTGCAACGTCGTTGCAAGCGAGGCGAGCGACCCTTCCATCTCGCCGTCGTCATTTTGCGTACAGTAGGGAAGTTGGTTTTTAAGATAGCCGAGCGTGATGGTATTGCCGTTTTCTTTGAGCCAGGTGGTCTCGGTGCCGGTGAGCGATGACGAGCCACTGTTTTGGGTCGAGTAACTCGATTTGACTTCCTCGTTATAGCGCGGGTTATCGCGGGCGATGGTCGTCATGGCGGCGTTGATGTCGTCCATCAGGTCAGGGCGGCTTTTAGGAACGGCAAAAAGTAGTCGCTCGAGCCTACGTAGAACATGGGTGACGCATCGGGCGACGAAATGGTGTCGTTCATGATGACGGCGTCGACCTCGCCGTCTGCAAGCGCCTCAAAGAGGGCGCTGCCGGTGTCGATTTCTTTATAGGTGCAGGTAACGTCTTCGTTGGCGAGCCACTGCTGGCCGACGATAGTTTGCATAACGCCAGAGTTGCAGCCGATGGTGAGGCCTTGGAGCGCCTGAGGGTCACCCTTGGCCAGATCGTCGCGGTCGGGCCTGGCGTAGATATAGTAGCGCTCGGTGCCCTCGGGATTTGAGGAAAAGAGCAGCTTCTGCTCGCGTTCTGCCGAATACGAGATGTTGGGCATGAGGTCGATTTCGCCTGCCTCGAGCATGTCCATAAGCTCGGAGAAGGTGCCGCTAACGTATTCGTATTGCCAGCCCTTTGTGTAATACGAGAGGGTCTGGAGGTACTCGTAGCCCCATCCCGAGAGGCGCTCGCCCGGCGTGCCTTCCTGGAAGCCTTTGTTGTTGACGAGCCAGCCAACGCGGACCGTCTTGACCTGCTGGTCGGAGTCGGCGGCAAAGGCGGGGGCAGGCATGACGGCGCTCAGCACGGTGAGTGCGGCAAGCGCGACAGCCAGGGTGCGGCGTAGGGCTAAGCGAAGGACGGCGGAAGGTTTCACATGAAATCCTATCGAGTTGAGACAGTTTCGCATAAGGATACCAGCTCAGCATGCTTAGTCGGCAGCTGAGCCGCTAAACGGTCCCGCCCGGCACTTGGGGACAGTCCCTTTCTGCCGGCACAAAAGGAACGTCCCCAACTGCCGGTTGTGGGACAATACCGAGCGAATGTGATTGGGCGTCTGGGAAAAGGGGTCGCGATGAACAAGTTGAGGACGCTTGCCGATGTTTTGCGCCAGGCTGGCTTTGCGCGCATCACGGGCCTGTTTCTCGTCTTCTATCTGCTGTGCTCGACGGCCGTCTGGCTGTCCGAGCCCACGACCCTTACGTTTGGCGACGGCCTCTGGTTTAGCTTTGAAACCGTATCGACCATCGGCTTTGGCGATATCCCGGCCGAGACGCCGGTTGCCCGCGCTATCACTGTCGTTTTGAGCGTCATCAGCATCTTCTACATCGCCATGCTCACGGGCGTGGCGGTGAACTACTGCAATACGCTCATCAAGATGCGCCAAAAGGACACCATGGCGCGCTTTATGGACGATCTTGAGCATTTGGAAGAGCTCGATCGTGACGAGCTCGCTGACCTGTCGCGCCGCGTGCGCGAGTACCGTCGCCGGCAACGATAGAACGGGTGCCGCGCGTCACGACGAGGGGGATTGCATATGAACATCACGGTGTACCTGGGCGCGAGCGTCGGCAACGACCCGGCGTTTCTGCCTGCAGTGCGAGAGCTCGGCACGTGGATTGGCTCCAACGGCCACGCGCTGGTATACGGCGGCTCCAAGTCGGGCCTGATGGGCGCGCTTGCCGATAGCGTGCTCGAGGCGGGTGGAC
>DXZN01000017.1 GCA_019419645.1 Collinsella sp.
CTGACGGCGGCAGCAGGCGATGCGCCTTCTTACACCACGCTCGCGCGCGCGATCAGCTAAACGTAGTAGATGGGCCAGTTTCGTGGCAAGCGCCGTCAACTGATTCCCTGGGGACATCTGGGGACGGAAGAAAATGGATCAATTTGGCTCTCTGAGGGCCACGATGCCCGTCATATCAGCCGGCCATTCCAAAACTATGCCGGTTTACGGGGCTGAATCGCGAACCCCCAACCATACGCAATTCCGAGATAATAAAACCGCAGGTGAACGGCTTACTCTATTTCGAAAAAAGCCGGCATGGTCTGCCTGCGCCAATCTAGCCCCGTAAACCGGCATAGTTTTGAAATGACACTTCGGCAGTATTGATTCCCGCCCCGACGCAACCAGCCCTACAGCCTGTATTTCACGACGACACGGTTAATGCGACGGCACCAAGGCTTGTACAAGGCGGCCAAAAACACGCAGGTCGCAAGGCCGTGCGTAATATCGAACGGCACTGCCGTGGCAAGACGCGCCACGGCACCCGCCCAAGTAAGCGGCTGTACAAAACCAATGATGTCATATGCGTTGATCACGACGCCATAGAGCAGGCCCGACGCAAAGCCGTACGCCAGCAGTACTGGCATGCGCACGGTGCCGTCGACGCGGTCGAACGCACCCGCATACGCTAGCGCGCCGCCAACATAGCCAACCAGCCCCCAGGCATACATCTGCCACGGCGTCCACATGCCTTGTCCAAAAAAGAAATTGCTGGTCAGCGCCGCCAGCGCGCCAACCATAAAACCATTGCGGCGACCAAGCGTCGCCCCCGCGATAATGGCGATGGCACTCACCGGTTTAAAGTCGGGAATGGGACCGAACAAGATGCGCCCCGCCGCGGCCAACGCCGCCAACACCAGCGTGGGCATAATCTGGCGCAGGCCCGGGCGCGAAGCCTCGTAACCCGCAAAGAACAGCGCAAGCACCAGCGCCACCACAACCAGCATGGCCAACGCTGCCTGCTCAACGCCCGCCAGCAACGCCGCAGCCATCACCGCAGGAACCGCCAGCAGCAGCGGGATTTCCATATGTTGCAAGACGCGTGACAACGGCAGCCCCCATCAAACGAATGTCCGTTTATGGTAGCACGGGCAAAATGAGGTCGACCAATCCCCCGGCCGACCTTGGCTGCCAGTCGATCAGGCTTTCGCCACGCGACCGGTCTTGGCGCTATTCGCCCGTAACTTTAGCGGCAATGGCCGCGACAAAAGGATCAAACAGCAAGCCGCCCACAACGACAAAGGCCCATCCGCCCACCACGAGGCGAACCCAGCGCGAGAAAAACGGCACACCGTCGATAACGCCAACGCCTGACTGAAACGCGACTTCAAATAGCCCGATAATGCAGAAGAGCAGAGTAGCGCCCACAACGGTTCCGCAAATCCGTGCGCCCGGAGTGTTCCGATCAAAACCAAAAAACTCAACGCACGTCTCAATTGCTTTGCCAAAGAGCGGCAAAAAACCCACGAACTGTGCAATACCGATGGCCAGAATAAGCTGCCCCCAGAAACCAGTAAGTCCCTGAAAATCTAAGCCAGGCTTTCCCTCAACAATCGGCAGAAATGAACACATGAATAGAGGATTAACGATGCCGTTGAGAATGGTCACAGCGGTACTCTTTTTTAGTGTCAAGTAGACCAACTCCTTTTGCCCTTGTCGGCCAGGCCCAAAGGGCGGAAGCGAATATTACATAAGTGAATCGGGAGACGGCAGGAATGGCGACACCAGCGCCGTCGCGCCAAACAGAACAGCGCACCCAAAAAGCAGCGTTTCGTAGCTCTCGCCAATGCAGAAGGAGAGGGCCACGGGAATCAAAAACGTAAGTCCCAGTGAAACGGTGCTCACCACGCCGCCGGCGCTTCCCGCAAGTCCCTCGCGCACCTCGGGCAGCATGTAGGGCAGCGACTGAACGACCGGACCAGCGACGGAGCTCGAAACGCCGATCGCAAACATCAGCCCCACAGAAGGATGGGAGACAAAAGCCTCTCCTGCCCACATAAGGGCACTTCCCGCCATTGCGGAGATGGCCATAAACACGCGATAATCGCCAAATTGCGCCCGCACATAGGGTCCAGCCACGCTGCCGACAATCGATCCAAGCGTCACGAAAGAGGCGAGAAGTCCAGCAGCCTTGGGTTCAGTTGAAGCCTCAAGCGCTGAAACAAGATAACCCGAGTACGCCGTAGCCGATGCAAGGGCAACTCCAAGCAGTATCGCCACGAGCCAAACTATCGGCATCTTGATTACCGCCGCAAACGCACTTGCCGACGATGCAGCAGGCTCCGCGCCCTGAACGCCAAAGCCATCTGCAGCCTGCAGAACATCTGCCGACGGCGCAACCAGCAGCCACAGCAATCCAAACACGGCAAACAAAACCGCGGCAAGGGCATATGCTCGTCCGGGCGTTGCAAAGAGAGGAGAGGTTGCAAGCGAGCAGGCGATTCCGCCCGACCCCGCAGCGTAGAACCATCCCATGGCCCTATCGGTTTCTCCGCCAAAAGCGGAACCAAGCACTTTTAGAACGATGGCATTCACGACGCATGGTGCCGCACCCAGAAGCATGGTCGCCGTGAACAGCGTCGCAAACGATGCGCACTCCGCGCGAGCAGCCGCTGCAATTGCAGAAATCGCCGACGCGATGAATACGAGCGCCTTCACGCCATATCGATCGGCGCAAACGCCGACAGGCATGCCGAATACAACGGCAGGAACAAACGGGGCAAACAGGACGGCTGAAAACTCGGCCGAGGTCAGATGCAGGTCCGACACAACCAGATGTGTCAATCCCGACACCTGATACTGCGCGTAGTTCGCAGCAAACACGATGCCGCACACCACAAACAGCAGGGCATATTTTTCGACCGTCCCTTTGCTCACGTTCATCACCCTATCTATGCTTCATCCTTGCGATAGACGACGCGTCCGTTAAAGATCGTCGTCTCGACTTCGAGATCGCGAAGCGCCATCGGGTTCATTTCAAACGGATTGCCCGACAGGATGACGATATCGGCAAGCTTGCCGGCGGCAAGGCTGCCCAAACGGCGCTCAAAGCCCTCGACATATGCTGAGCCGAGCGTGTGCGCTTGCAGCGTCTCGCCGAGCGTCAGGGCATTCTCGCGGAAGTATCCCTCCGCCGGGTGCCCGTCAAACTCGCTACGCGTCACCGCAGCATACACGGTATCGATAGGATCGATTGACATCACCGCAGGCCAGTCAGTACCAAGCCCTAAGTGGATTCCGCCATCGGCCTCTTCCCTATAGCGCCACATGTGGCTCATGCGCTCTTCGCCAAGAGACTCCTCGTACACGCCCTGCCCAAGGCCTCCGATGGGATGCTGCGGCTGGACCGCAGCATTAATGCCCAGGCGCTTCATGCGAGCAATATCCTCGAGCTTCAGGTTATCTGTATGCTCGATAGCAAAACGCGCCCCCTTGTTGCCGCACACCTCCTCGGCACGCTCGACGGCATCGATAATCATCGTGGCCGATGCGTCGCCGATGGCATGAATACGAACATCGAAGCCATTCTTGCTGGCCTCGAGCATCATGCGGTCAAGCGTCTCCTGGTTGCATGCTGGTTCGCCGCGAAAGTCCTTCCCCGTAGGAGCGTTAAGATACGGCTCATGCATGTAGGCCGTGTACGCCTCGGGACAGCCGTCCAAAATGTACTTGAGACCCGCCATTCGGACGCGCTCGCCGTGATGACGCACACGCAGGGCCTGCGACTCTGCCATCGGAGCGTCGAGCGCAGAATAGTAGCTAATACGCAGCGTACTCAGGTCCTCGCTCGCCAGACGGTCATAGATGTCGTACACGCCGGGCGTGGTCACGCCCAAAGGATACATATCACCGATCGAAGTTATGCCGAGCTTGTTGAACTTGCGCATCGACTTGAGCAACGACGCATCAAGGTCCGGTTTGTTGAGCACAACATCGAGCAAGATGTTCGTCGCCTGGGGCTCAGACAGAAAGCCATTGGGCTCGCCGTTGTCAAAGTGGCGGATAAGGCCACCTTCAGGCGTCGGGGTATTGCGATCAATACCAACCGCCCTAAGCGCGGCGGTATTGCACCACACCACGTGCATCGAAAAATCCGAAAGCACGATTGGGCGGTCGATATCGAGCGCATCGAGGCTGCGGCAATCAGGGTCAATCGGGTTTTCCCATGCAGGCGAATACCAACCCTGGCCGTAAATCCACGGATTGTCAGGGTGTTCGGCAGCAAACTTTGCCACAGCATCCACGCAAGCCTGCTCACTCGGCAGGAACATCAGATCGCAACAGAAGTCTTCATCCTTCTGGATTGAACCAAGCGCAAAATGCATGTGTGAATCGTTGAATCCGGGCATGACCAGTTTGTTGCCGGCGTCAATAACCTCAGTATCGGGACCGATAAACGGCTGCACCTTGTCGGGAGAGCCCACGGCCACAATCTCGCTGCCGCGAACTGCAACGCACCCAGCGCGAGGCTCAAGTTCCTCGGCCGTAAACAGCGCCGTCGTCTTAAGGACGATATCGGCGGGAACCACCGATTCCATGGCTACTCACCGTCCTTGGCGGCGGCAGCCTGCATGGCCTTGCGGCCGAGCTCGGGCAGGAAGAAAACCGGAACCACGGAAAGCAGGAAGCAGAGGCTCTCGAGACCCATGTTCATAGTGTAATCGGCACCGGCAATGGCGGAGATACCGATAGGCAGGAAATAGCTCATGAGCAGGGAAATGGTGCCTACGATACCGCCAGCGGAGCCAGCATACTTATCACCAATCTCGGGAAGGAGGACAGGCATGGACTGCATGATCGGGCCGTTGATGGCGGTAAAGAAGCCATTGATGACCAAAATCGTCCACAGAAGGAAACCAACCGGGGTGTACCACGTCACGAACATCGATATGGCACCGATGAGAGTAGTGACGATGAGAAAACCCTTGAACTTTCCAAGCTTATCGCAGAACGCAGGCCCAACGATGCAGCCGAAAAAGCTGCCAACGGTAACAATTGCGGCCATGAAACCAGCAGTGGCGACGTCTATGCCCTTGCCAAGCTGAAGCGCCTGAGGCAGGAAACCGGCATAGGCAGTGGTAGAGGCAAGTCCAAAACCGACGCCGATGGAGATTAGCCACACGCCAGGACTCTTGATAGCAACCTTGAGGTAGTCGAGCACGGGCTCGGGCTCGGGGAGCGATTGCCCCTCGGGCACATCTCGGTCAAGCACAATCCAAAGAACCCAGGAAATGGTCATGACGACAGCAGCGACCATATAAGAGTTAAAGACGCTGCCGAACAAGCCAGCGCAGATCTGAGCGACAACGATGGCAACGCACGAAGCCGCGTAGAACAAGCCCATGGCGAAACCAGTCTGTTCACGGAACCAGGTGCCGAGCACCTTGATGAGGTTGGCGTTGAGTGCCGAGATTCCCATGCCAATCAGGAACATCGATGTCATCTGCATCGTGAACGAATCGAGCGTAAAGCAACGGAGAAAACCGCCGGCAACCGAAATTGCGGTGCAAACCGTGACAACTTTCTTAGAACCGATACGGTCACCAAGGGCACCCAGCGGAATTGAGAAGAAAACGGCGGTAAGCATAGGAACGAGGAACAGCATCGAAAAGCCGACGGTATCGATATTGAGCATAGGCATGACCTCGACGGCGAGTGCTGAGACCTGGTACTGCATGTAGTTAGCCATAAAGCACAGCAAGCAAACGACTGAAACAATCGCCCAACGCCATGAAGGAAGCTTCTCTTCCATGATGACTCCTTTAATAAGTCGGAATAATCAAACAGCTTGGAGAACCGGGCCCTGGCTCTTAGGTATTCATATTTTGCGATTGGCCCCTCACCGAAACCATTCGGCTAACGGCTTATCATCATTCGAAAAAAGGAGTAGTATCTCTACGCAAATTAACTAAAATGCCAGCTAAACCACTACGCAATCTCATCGGAGGTCATCTTGAGCTTTTTGTCCGATTCTGAATGGCTCTGCTTAAACGATCTCGTGCTTTCGATTAATTCCATCGACAGCGACCGCGAGTTTCGCTCGACCGTCCTCAAAAAGCTGCGTTTTCTCATCCCCTACGAGTCGGCTGCATTTTTCCTGAGCGACCTTTCCAGGGATCTCGTATCCACCCCGCAAGAATGGAAAACGCGCGTCTTTCTTGACCCTCTTGGCATCGATGTCCCCGCTGGGATGCTCGAGCTCTACACCGAAAAGTACTGGCAGCAGGACATGATCGTCGCCCACCGCAATCTTACGCGCTCGACGGTGCTGCGCGAGTCCGATCAGCTCAGCCCTGGCGATATCGACAGCAGTTATATGAAGGATTATCTTGGCGGCCGCCACGTCGTCAACGTCAGTTTCTTTAATGACGAGGGCTTTTTGGGATCGCTCAATCTTAATCGCAAGAAAGAAGAGGGCGACTTTAGCGATCGCGAAGTTCAAATCCTTGAGCTCATCGAACCACACCTCACGAACCGACTACCAAAATGGCGTGTGCGCGCCGACCGCAGCTCGTCTGAAATCGTATTTGCTCACGACTACGACGTCTCAGCGCGCGAAATCGATGTGTGTCGTTGCGTGTTATCGGGCATGGACAACGCGGCCATCGCCGAAGAGCTCTCCATCAGCACTGGCACCGTTAAAAAGCATCTGGAGAACATCTTTCGAAAAACACAGGTCAACAGCCGCGTTGGGCTCATGGCGCTCCTTCAGCAGTACACGGCGCTCAAGCAGTAAGACCGTTCTCGCCCGCGAACCCGCTCACGCCCTATAAAACACGTTGTCGGCAAAGAAGTCGGTCGGCGGCTCCATGCAGGCGATCTCGCCATCAAACATCATGGCGATGTCGTCGGCTACCTGCTCGGCAAAATCCAGGTCGTGCGTTGCCATGATGACGGTGCCGCCAGCCCGCGCATGGTCGCGCAGGGCGCGGGCGATAATGCGGCGGCTGGCCAGGTCCAGACCCTTGGTGGGCTCATCGAGCAATAGCAGTTCGGGGCCGATTAGCAGTAGCTTTGCCAACGCAAGCAGTTGGCGCTGTCCGCCCGAAAGATCGTAGGGGTGGCGCCCATCCAGACCCGACAGCCCCAAGCTCGCCGCACGCTCCCGCGCCAAGTTCTCGTCATATCCGCAGGTCGAGGCCCATTCCATCAGCTCATCGTGAACCGTCTCGGCAACCAGCAATGCTTTGGGGTTCTGAGGCAGCAGCGCCGCCGAGGCCGCTCCGCGCACCATGCGGCCGCGCTGCAGCTTGGCGGTCTTCGCCAGCACCGAGAGCATCGTCGACTTACCGCATCCGTTGCCGCCCACGACCGCATGCACCGCACCGGCCGAAAACGCCACGTCGAGCCCGCGCAGCACCCAACCGCCCGCGCGATCGTAGCGAAACCAGCTCCCTGCCAGGGTGGTAGCCGACCCGCCGTGCATTTTTTGGAGTATTCTGCTCCCATCCGTGCGCGGGAAGGCTTCCGAGCCGTTCTCGAGCGACGTTTGCGCCACAAATTCGGACGATTTGTCCAATTCCGAACTTTTTTTCGCGCTCGATACGTCCCCGGGCGGCTCCAGAGAGCCCAAATTGTCCTCACGCCTGCTGAATACTCCGTTTTTTGCACATCGGACGGCACCCCACCCCAACATGTCGTCGGAAAACAACGATTCTCGGCGTCCCAAAGAAGCCATATCCGCCACCTCGCGCACGCGACCGTCCTCAATCCGGTACGCACACGTCGCATACTCGAGCATTGGACGCGGTTGATGCGTAGCCACAACAACCGTGCAGCCCAACTCACGGTTCACGCGAAACAGCGCGTGCAGAAAATTCTTCTCGGCAACGGGATCGAGCTGAGACGTGGGCTCGTCGAGTAGCAGCACACGCGGACGCAGCGCCAGGACGGCGGCAAGCGACAGCAGCTGCTTGCGGCCGCCCGAAAGCGTATCGGTATCGCGATGAAGCCAGTCCTCCAGACCAAAGAAATAGCTGGTCTCAGCTACGCGACGGCGCATCTCATCACGTGCTAGCCCCAAGTTTTCCAGGCCAAACGCCATCTCGTGCCACACGGTTTCGCACACGATCTGGTTCTCGGGATCCTGGAACACATAGCCCACGCGCTCCGCCGATGCCCGCACGTCCATGTCGGCAACGTTCTCGCCCAGCACGCGCGCATCACCAGTGCGCTCGCCCGCCGGCGCGATCTCGGGCTTGAGCAGCGACAGCAGCGTCGACTTGCCCGAACCGGTACCGCCAACAAGCAGCGCAAATGCACCTTGGGGAACACGCCAATCAAGCCCCTCGAGCACCGGTGCCTCGGCCCCGGGATAGGCAAAACTAAGGCCCTGCACCTCAATCGCCGGAATATCCGGGCCGCACGCCGCGCCCGACACCGGGCCCCTATCCAACCGAGCCATCAGCCAAACCTCTTCTCATCAATCGCGTGCGACGCGCAAGGCAGCATCATCCAGGCAGCGTACACGACATAGCCCCGCCACGGCGCCGGCACCGAGAGCTGCGGATAAAACGAATACTGCGTTGTCGCGGTCCATGCCACCGCCACCGCGGCGGCACCAAACACCGCAAGCCCAGCCAGCGCGGCAACGTCGCTGCGCCCCAGTCGATACCGCGCATACGTCGTACGACGCGTCGCGGCACCCCACCCGCGCGAGCGCATCGCGTCCGCGCGCTCCAGCGAATCTTCCATGCCCCAGCCCATCAACACACTCGATGCCCGCAAACGCGAACGCACGGGGTCGGCCGGCGCGCTGCCCGGCACATCAATCGCATCCTGCACCGCCAGCACCGTACGACCGCGGCGCAAAAACTGCGGGATAAGCCTCATGCACATCGAGATCATGAGCGCAATCACCGGCGCGGCATTGCCCAGCAGCGCGAGTACCTTGTCGTATTCGAGCATCGATGCCGCCGCCTCAAACCACAACACGCTCGCCACAAACAGCCCGCCCATGCACAGGCCGTATACCATGCTCTCCAGATACACCGCGCGCATGCCAATACGGAACAGCTCCGTCGAACCCGAGGCGCTAAACAGCGGATTGAGCAGCGCGACGATCAAAATCACCGGCAGCTGCCAGCGGAGCGCGCCCAGCGTGCGGGCAGCCCCACGCGTCGCAAATCCATACGCCAGCCCGCCTGCGAGCGACAGCGCGATCAGTACCGGCTGCATCGAGAACATAGTGAGCCCCAGCGTCAGCACTATATAGAGTGCCGGCACAGCCGGATGCGACATCGAGAATGCCGCGACGGGCCCGCCGCCAAACTCCTCTCGTATGTTATCCACGGGCACCCCCGTTCCCTCGCTCAAACAACAGCTCCGCAGCACCGCCAACGCCGCACGCACGCAGTGCAAACGCCACGCCGGCGGCGCAAGCCTCAACCGCCGCAAACCAATCGTTACGCGCTCGTCATATGCCTGCGGTATCATATTGCGCCGTGTATCGTTTCCAAACACACGTCTCTATAACGTAACAGGAGATCACATGGACGCAACCGCAATTATCCTCGCTGCCGGCGAGGGCACCCGCATGAAGTCGAACCACTGCAAGGTTTCGCACAAGATCCTGGGTAAGCCCATGGTCCAGTGGATCGTCGACGCTACCATCAAGGCCGGCTGCAGCCGCGTCGTGGTCGTCATCGGCAGCCACGCCGACGAGATGCGCGCCCTCATCGACGGCGCCTACGCCAACAGCGCCACCAAGGTCGAGTGCGTCGAGCAGACCGAGCGCCTGGGCACCGGCCACGCCGTAAAGGTCGCGCTCGAGGCCTGCGGCATCACGCAAGGCCCCGTCGTCGTGCTCAACGGCGACCTGCCGCTCATCACCGCCGACACCGTCGCCAAGTTCGCGCAAACCGTCGCCACCGGCGAGCTCGCCTGCACCGTCATGACCATGACCCCGCCCGATCCTTTCGGCTACGGCCGCATCAAGCTGGGCGCCGATGGTCAGATCGAGCGCATCATCGAGCAGAAGGACTGCACGCCCGAGCAGGCCGCCACGCTGCTGGAGTGCAACGCCGGCTGCTACGCATTTGACGGCACGCAGCTCGCCGCCCACATCAACGAGATCGGCAACGACAACGCGCAATCCGAGTACTACCTGCCCGACATGCTCGAGATCCTCAAAGGCCACGGCCAGGCTGTCTCCATCTTCCACTGCGACGACTACCGCGACGGCCTGGGCGTCAACAGCCGCATCCAGCTCGCACAGCTCACCGCCATCGCGCGCGACCGCATCAACGAGCACTGGATGGCCGAGGGCGTTACCTTCATCGACCCCACACAGGCCTGGATCGGCCCCGATGCCGTTATCGGCCGCGATACCGTCGTGTGGCCGCAGACGCACCTGATCGGCCACGTCACCGTGGGCGAGGAGTGCCAGCTCGGTCCCAACAGCCGCCTCACCGACACCACCGTCGGCAGCGGCTGCACCATCGATGAGACCATCGCCATTGAGACCGTCATCGAGAACGGCGTCGACTGCGGCCCGCGCGCCTACCTGCGCCCGGGCACCCACATGCTCGACGGCTCCAAGGCCGGCACGCACGTGGAGATCAAGAAGTCCACGATCGGCGAGGGTTCCAAGGTGCCCCACCTGTCCTACATCGGCGACACCACCATGGGCTCCGGCGTCAACGTGGGCGCGGGCTCCATCACCTGCAACTACGATGGCGTGCACAAGCACAAGACCGTCATCGGCAAGGACGCCTTCATTGGCTCCGACACCATGATGGTCGCGCCCGCCCAGATCGGCGACGGTGCACTCGTGGCCGCCGGCTCCGTCATCACCGAGCCGGTCCCGGCAGACGCGCTCGGTCTGGGCCGCGCCCGTCAGGTAAATATTGAGGGCTGGGCCGCCGATTACCGCCGCCGCCTGCACGAGGACGACGAGGTATAACGTTTTACCAAGCACAAAAGGAGCTGCTCCATGGGGGCGGCTCCTTTTTCTATCGTGACCTGCGCAACCGGATGAGTGGTCGGTTCGTGTCCGTTGGCGGTAAAGACGTTATCAAGACCCGATAAACCCCGCCGCGCGGTTACAATGCAACAAGGCATCTATATGGCATTCGATGTATAAAGGAGAAGGGTAATGCCGATTAATGATCCCGAGAAGTCGGAGAATATGCGCAAGTCCATCCGCGTGTATTCCGGTTCCTCCAACCGTCCCCTCGCTCAGAAGATTGCTGAGTACCTTGGGGTCGAGCTTTCGGGCCTTACGCTAAAGCAGTTCGCCAATGGTGAGATTTACGCCCGCTACGACGAGACCGTCCGCGGCGCCGACGTCTTCCTGATTCAGTCCGTGGCCGGCGGCAACGTCAACGACATGCTCATGGAGCTGCTCATCGCCACCGACGCTGCCAAGCGCGCATCCGCCCGCTCCATCACCGCCGTTATCACCCACTACGGCTATGCCCGCCAGGACCGCAAGGCCGGCCCGCGCGAGCCCATCACCGCCCGCCTCGTCGCCAACCTGCTCGAGCGTGCCGGCGTCAACCGCATCATCACCCTCGACCTGCACCAGGGCCAGATCCAGGGCTTCTTCGATATCCCGGTTAACCACCTGTCCGCACTGCCGCTATTTGGCCAGTACTACAACGACATGCACTTCGACACCGACAACCTGGTTGTCGTCTCCCCCGACGTGGGTCGCGCCAAGGCCGCCAAGAAGCTGTCCGACATGCTCGGCTGCGACCTGGCCATCGCCCACAAGGGCCGTCCGCGCCACAACGCCGCCGAGGTCATGGGCATCATCGGTGACATCAAGGGCAAGACCTGCATCATCAACGACGACATGATCGACACTGCTGGCACCCTGTGCGCCAACGTCAAGGAGCTCAAGGCTATGGGCGCCGGCGACATCTACGTCTGCGCCACCCACGGCATCTTCTCCGGTCCGGCCATCGAGCGCCTGAACGATGCCCCCATCGTCGAGTGCGTCGTCACCGACGCCATCCCCGTCGAGGTCGGCGGCAAGATCAAGACTATCTCGGTCGCCGAGGAGTTCGCTCAGGCCATCTCCGCCGTTTACCACGAGGAGCCCGTCTCCACGCTCGTCGGCGGCGACTTCGCGCTGTAGTCGCATCGTCCTTGCAACCCGGCGCATCGCCGCCGGAACAGAAGAAACCCCCGCGCTCCCCCTTGCTTCGCAAAGGTCGCGCGGGGGTTTCTTCTGTTCCGGCGGCTCGCTCTGCCGCGGCCGCGCTTTTGTCTGGTGGGATTTCGCTGAAACGAAGTCTCGCCTTCGGCGGGCGTGGTAGCCTTTGTCGTTGAACGAACTACTTATGTAACGAAAGGAAGCCTATGGCAGCTGCACAGCCGCTTAAGATTCGCATGGTTGCCGGACTTGGCAACCCGGGTGAGGAATATGCCGAGACCCGCCACAACGCCGGCTTTAAGGCGATCGATGAGCTGGCCCGTCAGGCCGGTGTCACGTACTGGAAAAACCAGGCCGGCGCCGAGGTCGCACTCATCAACATCAACGATCCCGAGGAAGAGGGTGGCAAGCGCCAGATCGTGCTGGTCAAGCCGCAGTCGTACATGAACACCTCGGGCGGACCCATCTCCAAGCTCTGCCGCGAGTACAAGATCAAGGCCGAGGAGCTGCTCGTGATTCACGACGAGCTCGACATTCCCGCCGGTGACGTGCGCGTCAAGGTGGGCGGAGGCCATGCCGGTCACAACGGCCTGCGCTCCATCATCGACAAGATGGGCAGCCGCGACTTTAGCCGTATCCGCACCGGCATCGGCAACCCTCCCGGCAAGATGGCCGTGGCAGACTATGTGCTCAAGCAGCTGCGCGCCCGCGAGGCCGAGGACTTCCAGGACACCTGCGCCCGCGCCGCAGATGCCGCCGGTCTGGCCATCGTCCACGGCGTAATCTACGCCCGCGACCACGTCAACGGCGCCGCCTCCGCCAACGGCAAGCACTAAAACCTACCGTTTAGGGACAGGTTTATTTTGGCAGGTTTTATCTGCGGAAACGCCCCGGTGGCCGCATCGCAATAAACCCCGCACCGCCATACACGCATAACACCCCAAAGGGGGCCGGCCTCATCACAACCCGAGGCCGGCCCCCTTTGCCGTTTTGCCTGATAAAACCGACCAAAATAAACCTATCCCTATTTGGTAGGTCGAAGTGGATAAACCCTTTTCCCAACCGCCGAAGACACACGTAAACAGCATGTCCATGAGGGTATAATTTGCACCGTATGTCTGCACAACGCCTGTGCGCGTACGGTTTTACTCGGGCTACCGTCCATTTCCGTGGAGGCACGGTTCGGCGGCCCTAACAAGAGAGGGGTTCTATGTATAAGATCCTGGAGAAGACGCAGTTCTCGGAGAAGGTGTTCAAGTTCCGCATCGAGGCGCCCGCGATCGCCAAGCATGCGCACGCTGGACAGTTCCTCATGGTTCGCGCCAACGAGACGGGCGAGCGCGTCCCGTTTACCCTAGCTGGTTGGAACGGTGACGAGGGCTGGGTCGAGTTCATCTTCATGGTGATCGGCAAGACCACCGAGATGCTTTCCACCTATGAGGCCGGCGAGTCACTGCGCGACGTCGTGGGCCCGCTGGGCGTTCCCACCGAGATGGCCGAGGGCCCCTGCGCCGTCATTGGCGGCGGCGTCGGCCTGGCAATTGCCTTCCCGGTCGCCAAGCACCTGGTCGAGACCGGCCACGAGGTCCACGCCATCATGGGCGCCCGCACCAAGGACCTCCTGCTCATGGAGGACCAGTTCCGCGAGCTCCTCGACGAGGACCACATCCATATCACCACCGATGACGGCTCCTACGGCGAGCAGGGCGTTGTCACCGCTCCGCTGGAGCGCCTGCTGCAGGACAAGGCCGTGAGCCAGGTCTTCTGCGTCGGCCCCGTTCCGATGATGAAGTTCTCGACCCTCACCGCCCAGAAGTACGACACCCCCATTACCGCGTCCCTCAACCCCATCATGGTTGACGGCACCGGCATGTGCGGCTGCTGCCGCGTCGAGGTGGGCGGCGTGACCAAGTTCGCTTGCGTCGACGGCCCCGACTTCGATGCCACCCTGGTCGACTGGGATGACCTTCGTGCCCGCCAGGCCGCTTACCGTTCCGAAGAGGGCGAGTCCCTCAAGGCTTATGAGGAAAAGAGCTGCGCATGCCACTAGTTAACGGTCGTTTCGTTGCCGATATGAAGTCGCCCCGCACCCCCGATAACGAGGAGCCGGCTGCCGAGCGCGCCTGCGACTTCCGCCCCGTCGACAAGGGCTTCACCGAGGAGATGGCGCTGGCCGAGGCCGAGCGCTGCCTCAACTGCAAGAAGCCGTTCTGTGTTGAGGGCTGCCCCGTCAACATCAACATTCCCCGCTTTATCGAGCAGATCCGCGCGAAGGACTTCGGCGGCGCTCTCGATACCATTCGCGAGGACTCCATGCTTCCCGCCATCTGCGGCCGCGTCTGCCCGCAGGAGAACCAGTGCGAGGGCAAGTGCATCCGTGGCAAGAAGTCCGAGCCCGTGGCCATCGGCCAGCTCGAGCGCTTCCTGGGTGACCGCCCCGAGCTCGCCTCCACGCCCAAGATGGCCCCCAAGAACGGCAAGAAGGTCGCTGTCGTCGGCTCCGGCCCGTCCGGCATCACCTGCGCCGGCGAGCTCGCCCGTAACGGCTTTGACGTTACCGTCTTTGAGGCCTTCTTCACCGGCGGCGGCGTGCTGGTCTACGGCATCCCCGAGTTCCGTCTGCCCAAGGCGGTCGTCAAACGCGAGATTGACGGCCTGGAGGACATGGGCGTCAAGTTTGAGTACAACTCCGTCGTGGGCAACATGGCCACGGCCGAGGAGCTGTTCGAGCAGGGCTTCGACGCCATCTACGTGGCGACCGGCGCTGGCCTGCCCAAGTTCCTCAACGTCCCCGGCGAGAACCTGCCCAACGTCTTCTTCGCGAACGAGTACCTCACCCGCGTGAACCTGATGAAGGCCAACAAGTTCCCCGAGTACGACACCCCCACCAAGCACGGCAAGAACGTCGTCGTCTTTGGCGGCGGCAACGTGGCTATGGACGCCGTCCGTACCGCCAAGCGCCTGGGCGCCGAGCACGCCATCATCGCCTACCGTCGTACCGAGGACGAGATGCCCTGCCGTCGCGCCGAGCTGCACCATGCTAAGGCCGAGGGCGTCGAGGTCCTGCCGCTCGTTTCCCCGCTCGAGTTTGTCGCTGGCGAGGACGGCTCCGTGTGCGCCGTCAAGGTCCAGAAGATGGAGCTTGGCGAGCCCGACGAGTCCGGCCGCCGTCGTCCGGTTGCCATCGAAGGCGCCATCGAGGAGATCCCCTGCGATGTCGCGATCTCGGCCATCGGCACCAACGCCAACCCCTTCGCTGCCAAGATCGGCGGCAAGATGGAGCTCAACAAGTGGGGCTACATCGTCGCCGACGAGGAGACCGGCCAGACCACCGATCCCCGCATCTGGGCCGGCGGCGACATCGTCACCGGTGCCGCTACGGTCATTCTGGCGATGGGCGCCGGCAAGAAGGCCGCCGCTTCCATCACCAAGAGCCTGCTGGGCGAGTAATCACCTACAGCGCTAGCCACCAAACGGCAAAGTCCCCGTCGAGCACACGCCCGGCGGGGACTTTTTATACCGGCCGCCCCAACCACCACGATGGGGACAGGCACCTTTGCGGTGGTTGAGGACTTGCCCGGTCGCTTTATCTCAATCTGTAACAGTTAGAGGCCAAATATGCCGCCTGGTGTTACAGATCAAGACGTTGGGCTGACGGCCGAACGGTTCATCTAAATCTGTAACAGTTAGAGCCATTTTCGCTGGCTTGGTGTTACAGATCGAGATTTTGCAAAAGCCGAGGATAGGCACTGCCGCCAAGGCCTTCCCCTCCGCCTAAAACAAAAACCACCACAAAGGTGCCTGCCCTTTGTGGTGGTTTTTGGTCGGCTAGCCTTCGAGTTGAGCCACTTTGTAGCGGTAGGCAGCGGCGATGACGTCTTTACAGCCCTCGCGTCCCAGCTTAGCGCGGTTGACGACGATATCCTTGCCGCTCGTCATCTTCCACTTTCCGGCGCTATAGCGCTTATAGAACGCCTCGCGCGCCTTCTGCTGCTGCTTGACCAGCTTGGCGCCCTTCTTTTTGTTAAGGCCACGCTTCTTGCGGACAATCTCGACGCGGTCCTCAAAGGGGGCGGTCACCAACACGGCAATATGGTTGGGGTTGTTACGCAGCAGGTAATCGGACAGACGGCCTTCGATAATGCAGCTCTCGGTCTCGCCCAGGTCCAAAATCACCTGGCTCATCTTTTGGAACAACTTGTCCGAGTACGAACGCGCATCGTAGCGGTCGGGCAGGAACGCCATGTTCTCCACGGCCAGACGCTCGTCGTAGGCGGCCATCTTGTCGAGCGACTCGCCCGCGCGCAGCGACGCACGCACCAGCAGCTCGTTATCGTACAGCGGAATCCCCAACTCGTCGGCAAGCATGCGGCCAATCTCGTGGCCCTCGGCGCCAAAGTCGCGCGCGATGGTAATGACCACAGGATTCTTCTTATTCTCCAGATCGCTCATCGCGATTCCTTTCTCTATGTGACAAAGGGGCTGTCCCTTTGCCACATTCTACGCTGCCACCATTCGCCTCTGATATGCGCGAACCAGCAGCGAGATACCAAAGTTGAGCACAAAGTACATCGCAAACACCAGGCCGTAGAGCATAAGCACCTGCGACAGGTCGATCGCATGGGCCATCACGACGTTTGCCGTGTACATGAGCTCGGCCACGTTAATACCCGAAAGATACGAGCTGTCCTTGATGACGGTCGTGCACTGGCTAAACAGCGCCGGAATGATCGTCTTGAACGTCTGCGGCAGAATGATGTAGCGCATGGTGGCAAAGAAGCCAAAACCCTGGCTCTGCGCTGCCTCAAACTGGCCGCGCGGAATCGAGTTGAGACCGCCGCGCACAATCTCGGCCATAACGGCGCTGGTAAACAGCGTAAAGGCGATGGTCGAAATCACAATGTCCAAACCCTGCACCGTAAAGTAGATAAACAGAATCCACAGCAGGTTCGGCGTGCAACGGAACAGCTCGATATAGGCGCTCACCAAAATACGGAACGGGCGGGGCGCATAGCTTTTAACAAGCGCCAGCACCGTGCCAAAGATGAGCGAGAAAAAGATCGACAGCGCCGAGATCTCGATTGTCTTAACAAAGCCGCCCCAAATGTAGAGCAGGTTGGTCGCGTTGAAGATTTCCATGCGCTAGGCCTCCTCTACGTTGTCGAGCCCCAGCTCGGCCAGGCTCACGCCACGCGGACGCTCCTTGGAGCGGC
The DNA here is from genome assembly GCA_019419645.1 of Collinsella sp. GTDB lineage: Bacteria > Actinomycetota > Coriobacteriia > Coriobacteriales > Coriobacteriaceae > Collinsella. The sequence goes on from DXZN01000017.1 coordinate 17,353, forward strand.
GCTCGAGCCACTGCACCAGCATGGCGAGCGGAAAGCAGATGATGAAGTACATAAGGCAGCAGACGATGTATCCCTGCAGGTAACCGTACAGACTCACAAAGTTGTCGGAACGGTACATAAGGTCGCCGCCGGCCACAAGCGCCAGCACCGACGTGTTCTTGACCAAGTTGAGCGCCTGGTTACACAGCGGCGGCAGAATGATCTTGAATGTCTGGGGCAGCACGATGTACCAGTACGCCTGCGCCCGGGTGAAGCCCTGGCTCTGGGCCGCCTCCATCTGACCGCGCGGAACCGCCTCGATACCGGTGCGGATGACCTCCGAAATGTAGGCCGCGTGATACAGGCCCACGCCCAAGAAGCCCAACACGAACGGCGCGATACGCACCGGCTGGTCGGCACCGGTTATGGCCTGCAAAAACTGCGGACCGGCCATGTACATAAAGAGCACCTGTACGGGCAACGGGGTGTTCTGGTAAAACTCCACGTACACGCGACTTATGGCGCGCAGCACGCGCGAGCGAGTGGTAGAGAACACACCCAGCAGCGTGCCCAGCACCAGCGACAGCAGCAGACCGGCAACGACCACCTGCAGCGTCACGCCAAAGCCCTCCCAGAAGGGCCCCATGTTTTGAAATGTCGTCGACCAACGGTCGGCGTCAAATAATCCTTCGAGCATTTGATTCCTTCCTTGGACGATGCGTCTATACAAGACCCCAGGTCTTGACCTCTTGGTCGAGCCAGCCGTCGGCCAGGCGATCGCAAATCACCTGATCGACCACGGCCGAAAGGTCGCAGCCCTTCTTGGTCGCCACGCCGTAGCCCTGCTCGCCAAACTTGACCTCGGGCTGCAGCAGCTCAACGGTCTCGTTCATGTAACCGGCCAGCGTGGAGCGGTCCATGGCAAAGACGTCGATATTGCCGGCGTCGAGCGAACTCTTGATGATGGGATAGCCGCTAAAGGCCCTAAACTCGGGCTTACAGCTAAAGCCGTTGTCCTTGATCATCTGCTCGATCAGGCCCTGCGTGGTGGCACCCTGGCTCACGCCAATGACCTTGCCGTCCAAGTCCTCAATCGAGGTAAAGCCCGAACGCTTCTTGACCATGAGTCCCACGTAGTCGGTGCGGTACGGCGTCGAGAAATCCCAGCTCTTCTTGCGCTCGTCGGTGATGGTATAGGTCGCCGCGACCACGTCGAGTTGGCCGTTATCGATCAGCGGGCCGCGCGTCTTGGGCGTTACGTCGGTAAACTCGACAAGCTCCTGGGCGCGGGCCTCCTTGTAGCTCACGCCAAAGACGGCAGCGGCGATCTGGTAGCACAAATCGACTTCCATGCCCTCAAAGCGGCCCTTGGCGGTGTCGTAATAGCCATAGCCGGGAACATCCTTCTTAACGCCGGCATTCAGATGGCCGCGCGACTTAATGGCCGCAAGCTTAGACCCCTTGTCGGAACCCTCGCCGCTGGCGGAGTTACCGCAACCGGTAAGCGCGGTCCCCGTCAGCACAAGCATGCCGGCGCCAACCAGCTGCAAAAAGTGACGGCGCGACACGGCCGCCCTCGTCATATCCGTCATGTCTATCACCGCGCCTAGTGCAGAATCTTAGACAGGAACTCGCGGCAGCGCGGGTTCTCGGGGTTATCGAAGAAGTGCTCGGGCGTGCCCTCCTCCAGGATGCGGCCGTCCTCCATAAAGATGACGCGGTCGGCCACCTGGCGCGCAAAGCCCATCTCGTGCGTCACGCAGATCATGGTGATGTCCTCCTGCGCAAGCTCGATCATGACGTCCAGAACCTCTTGGACCATCTCGGGGTCGAGCGCCGAGGTCGGCTCGTCAAACAGGATGATGGGCTGCTTGGTGCACAGGGCGCGGGCGATGGCGATGCGCTGCTGCTGACCACCCGAGAGGTTCTGCGGATACTCGCCGGCCTTATGCGCCATGCCGACGCGCTTGAGCGCGGCGATGGCGATCTCGGTCGCCTCCTCCTTGCTCTTCTTTTGTAGCTTGATGGGCGCGAGCGTCAGGTTGCCCAGCACCGTCATGTTGGGATACAGGTTGAACTGCTGAAACACCATGGAACTATACTTGCGAGCCATCTCCAGGTGATTCTTTTTGGTAAGCGGCGTACCGTCGATGATGACCTCGCCCGACGTGGGCTCCTCCAGATAATCGACGCAACGGATGAGCGTCGACTTACCCGAGCCGGAAGGCCCGATCATTACGAGCTTCTCGCCGCGCTTGACGGTGAGGTTGATATCTTTGAGCACATGCAGGTCGCCAAAGTACTTGTTGAGATGCTTGATCTCGATCATGTCTGCCATGAATGTCCCTTCCCTGCGTTTACACGAGTTGAACTATTGTACGGAAAGAACCACGTTTCCGCAGCCCACACTACATTCCCGTAAAGAACCCGCAATCTTCCACCCACTCATTGGGGACAGACTTAAATGAGTGCCTGCTCATTGGGCACTCATTTAAGTCTGTCCCCAATGAGCGCTCAACCGCCCTTGTTGAGCATAAGTCAGCGAAAACCCGTACACGCGAGCAAGGTGACGTGAAATGAAAGGGCGCAGACCTTATGGTCGCGCCCTTGAAATTGAACGTCAGATTGCCGTGTGTACGGGTTTGCAGCGTCGAGCCGTTATGCGGTTTGGTAAAACCGCATAACAAATTACGCGAGCTTTGCTCCGACGATCTTGGCCGCGGCAGGCTTGTCGAAGTTGCCGCCGGTGGCTTTGCCGAGCGCCCCCATGACCTGGCCCATCTGCTTCTTGGACGTGGCGCCCAGCTCGGCGATGACCTGCTCGATCAGAGCCTCGAGCTCCTTGCCCGAAACCTGCGCGGGCAGCAGGCTCTCCAGAATCTTGACCTGCTCGGTCAGGTTGTCGGTACGCTCCTGGTCGGTGCCGGCCTTGATGGACATCTCCAGCGTCTCGCTCGTCTGCTTGATCAGACGCTTGATCATGCTGTTGACGTCTTCCTCAGTCACATCGCGGCGCTCGTTGACCTCGATATTCTTCACCTCGGCCTTAACCTGGCGAATGATGGACAGGCGAACCTTGTCCTTGGCCTTCATGGCCGCGATCATTTCTTTCTGCAGCTCTTCGTTGGTCATCTGCAAATCCTCTCTAATAGCGCGGGCGGCACTCGCGCGAGCACCGCCCCATGATTACTCAGTCGTCGACGAATCGTCGGTCGAACTCTTGGTGACGCCCTTCAGACTGACGTTGTATGGCACGTCTTTGGGCATGGGGTTGACGGTGATGTCGGCATCCTTCTTGTACTGCTCCAGCCACTCGCTGTACGCGGTGCTGACCGCTTGCGTCTTCACCACGTTGGAGACGTACTTTTTGATGGCCTTGGGCACCTGGTTGATGTCATCAACCTGATTATCGACATGGAAGTAGTCGGTGCACTTGATGACATGGTAGCCGTACGTCGACTCGACGACGTCGCTCACATCGCCCTTGTTGAGCCCCTCGAGCGCCGTCTGGTAGCTATCGACGAAGGTAGTGAGCTTGTCCCAGCCCACATCGCCCTTCTTCTCCTTGGAGCCGGTGTCGTCGGAGTACTGCTCCACGGCGTCCTCAAAGCTCAGCTCGCCGGAGTTGATCTTGTCCAGGCACTCCTGTGCCTTGGCCTTGGCGGCGGCCTTATCCTCGTCGGATGCGTCGGAATCAACCTTGATCAGGATGTTCGACGAACGACGGGCGTCATTGTATTTGGACAGGTTCTCGTTGATGTAATCGACGATCTCGCTGTCCTTGGGTTTGCTCGTGGGTGCCACGGCATCCTTGAGCTTCTGCTGCGCCAGGCTCTCCTTGAGCGAATCCTTGTAGGTGTCCTCGGTATAGCCGTAGGTCTTAAGGGTCTTCTTAAAGGCCTTGGCACCGCCCGCGCTCTTGCACGCGTCCTTCCATGCCTTCTCGACCTCCTCGTCCGACACCGTCACGCCGTTTTCCTTCTGCGCCTGTTGAAGCAGAATCTGCTGCGTATATGAGTCGATGAGCTGCTTGCGGTACTTTTTGGGCGTAAGGTCGTTGTCGACCAGATACTGCGCCCAGTCCTCGTCCTTGGTGTAGCCGTAGGACGTGCGCATGCTCATGATCTGCTTGGTCACGGTGTCCTCGGTGAGGTTGGTGCCGTTGATGGTGGCGGCGACACCGCCGGTAAGCTTGTAGCTCGAGGTATCCTCTGCCTGCGACATGAGACCGGAGCATGCCATGGCCGAGACGGAAAGCAGCATTGCCAGCACGCCGATAACCACCAGGACGATCTTGACGGTCTTGGACACATAGGTCTTGCGCTGCTTCTTACGAGAGCTGGAGGCAGCGCGAGCCTGTTGCTCGGGCGTCGGCGCGACCTCGGGGTTCTTTTTCTTGTTTGCCATGTTTGGCCTTTCACATCACGAATCGAACAAACGCCATTGTGTCACAACGCGGCCCCCGCGACACACCTGGTGCATGGGGGACAGGTTAATCTGCACCATTTTGGTGCAGAGGGGACAGCTCTGGCAGCTGGCAGCTAGGGACGTTCCTTTTCTGCCGGCAGTTAGGGACAGTCCCCAAGTGCCGGCCCTAAAAGTGGCGACGGATGGCATCGACTATGCCTTGGCTTGTGGTCTGGCCGAGTACATCGGCTGCGGCGTCGGCATCCATAAAGATATTCATAAGCGATTGCAGGGCCTCGACCTGGCCGCCCGGCTCGGCGATGCCCAGATTGATGATGATCTGCGCCGGCACGGGGGAACCCATGCCCGCCATAGCATTAAACGTCACGGGCGCCGCGGGCTTCACCACCGCGATATAGGGCTTAGCCACAAATCCGGGATCGGTGTGCGGGATGGCGATGTTGGCCGCCGGCATGGCAAGACCCGTGGGATAGGCATCCTCGCGCGTGCGGACGGCATCGAGCCAACCGGGCGCAATGTAGCCGCGAGGCGCAAGCTCGTCCTCGAGCCGCGCAAACATCTCATCCGGCGTCGCGCACTCCCAGTCAAAAAACACCAGCTCGGGCGAGAATAGCATCTCGGCGTTATCCGCCATACCGTCCTCCAAAGTTGCATGGGGTTCACATTGCCCCATATGATAGCGAAACCAGACAGACAAGGTTAGTCGAGGATCTCGATCATCTCGAGTGCACGCGCGGGCGTCAGGCAAACCTCGGGCATTGCCTCCAGCATGCGTCGGTCACTCGTGACTACGTAGTCAACATCTGCCGTCTCGCCCGAAGCAATGATGAGGTTGTCTTCAAGATCCGGCATGCGCTTGCCAAGCATGCGCGCCATCTCGCACTCTGCCAACGAAAGCGGAGAGGCAGCTGCCACCTGCATCATGTGCTCGATGCAGGCCCATGACGCCGAGGCAAACGACACGCTAATCCCATTCGCATTCCGCCGGGCTAGACGCCGAGGCAAAATGTAGAACGCATCCTTTGCCGTCGTTGGCGCGTACAGAAGGTCAATCTTTCCTGCCTCGGCAAGCTCCACCAGGTGCTTCGCTTCGTCGAATGCCCCCTCTTGCAGGTAATAATCAAGCCACACATTCGTATCCACAAGCAGGCGCTTTGCCTCGATCATCGGCAATTCGCCTCCATGTCGGCAATCATCGCGTCATACATATCATCGCGTACGGCATCCCAGTCTTCCGCAGACGATTCAGCTGGCGCAAAATCCGAAGCGCTTAGCCCCAACGAGGAAAAAGCTAGGCCACACCCCTGCTCGGCCAGGCTCTCCGCACGGGGCGCCTCGCGCTTATCCGCCACCATAAATCCCGGCAGCGCTTGATGCTCGACAAGATAGGCCCAAAGCGCGCGAATGGCATCACTCGGCCCCAATCCATTGCGAGTCAGGACCGCATCACCACCAGCCTTGAGCATAGGATCGATTCGTGTGTTGAGCTGCACCATTGCCGTTCCCATAGCGGCTCCTTCCTACTTGCTAGCAGTATAGCAGACATAAAAGGCCACGCAAAAGGGCCCCGTCCACACGCGGACGAGGCCCTGTCAGATTGGTAGTCTCGAGAAAGTTGGTGTAGCGCCCGATCCGAAGCGAGTCGGCCTGTCGTCCAAGAACCTGGAATACGGTTGATGCCCTATGCCGCCGACCGGCACATGAAAGACAGCGGGCCAAAAGCCCCATGGCTTCTAGCCCGCAGAAACATCGATGTTTCCAAATGATCGCAGCTTGTGTTTCAAGCGCTTTTCTACGCTACCGGCGGATGCAAATCCCAATCGGGAAAGCAGTTTGCAAAGCCTGAGAGATTTTGAGTCAAAACATTGTTCTCAGCTTGCTTCAGTCGCTCGTCCTCTTCAAACAGACTATCGAGCTCGCTCAATGCATCGAAGTCCTGCATCGCAGCATCGTTATGGTCGAAATCAGTCACTTCATCAGTCATCTATTTCACTCCATTCATGGTTATCGAGTCAATCCTATCGGCTAGGCAACCTTATCGAGCTTAAGCAGGTCGCTGCGCTCGGCCGCCGCTTCCTTCGCGCTCTTCCACTGATTAAGCGCCAGATCGATCTCGGAACAGCCTTCCTGGATGCGTTTGGAGTATTTGGCCTCAATCTCTTCTGCCTCCGCAGCGCGCTGCTTGCTCGAGAGGCCCGTCTTTACTAGACAATAGCCAGCCCCCGCAAGAAGCAGAATGCCAATAACCTGGTTTACAAACGCAAAGAAAGCTACTCCCAAAACAGCGAGGACAACGGCCGCTATCTTGTGGCTCTTGTTGCCCTTCGCAACCTTGACATCAAGCTCAGCGAGCTCCTTTTTCTTCTCTTCACCGACATAGCGAACATAATCGCCGCGCAGCGCATTGCCCTCATCGCCGGTGACCGCTCTGCTTGTCCATCCGTCGAAGTCAAGGGTGATCGCCTGCGGAAATTCGGGGACATCGCTCTTGCGATACCGGTTGAAACCACCGTTGATATAGGAACCCAAAAACTGAATCGCGGTCTTCTTTTTATGCACATCCACGGACGCGCTCTGGTCGCGCATCGAGCGTGTCATCTGGTCGATGATGCTCATCGTCTGCTGACGCTTCTCATCGCGCCGACGATTGACGAGCTCTCGGGCGCGGTCCACGTCTCCGCCAAATGCTTTGACCGCAAGAAGATACTCCTCCTGGCGGCGCAAATTTCGCTCCTTGGAGTCATCGGAGTTAACGAGCTCCATCAGATGCCTGTCAACCTGCTCGGCAAGCGTCCTCTCGTCAACATCAGAAGCCTTGAGGTCGGCGAAGTCATTGGAGATGCTCTCGATTGCCTCGACTTTTCCGAGATACTTATTGATGTAGTCAAACTCCTTGACCACCACCTTGAGTGCCGGATATCTCGAGCTCATATCCTCCTCGTAGCCGGTAAAGTACTCCGCCCATGACTCTGACTGCTCATTCTCGAACTCAGGGCTCTGATTTCTGATCTGCTCGATCCAGCCCGCCATATAGTCGTCGCACAGGTGCTTTTCGTCGGTTCCGAAGATGCCGTTGATATAAGCATCGATGTAGACCATCGCATCGGCATCGATGCGGGCGGCGTTTTGCGTCGAGAAGTAGCGTGCTAGCCATTCGTAGCACGTAGCCGTGCGGTTATTACGTCTGCAGATCAGAGCCATCGCAAGCGACGTGTGCTCGTTGTCACGTTTGACAGCCTCGCGTATTGCGCGCTCTGCAAGATCTCGGTTGTTGTTGATCCATGCCGCAAGGGCAACCAGGACAGGCGCCAGCCAGTAGTCCGGGGTAGAAATCATTAACTCCTCGGAGACCGTCGAAATCGTCGCCTTGCGCACGAGCGCTGCATCGGTTGCCTGGAGAATACCGACCATGGTGTTTCGAACCACCGAGTAGTTGCCGAACTTCTTGTCCATCTCCTGCCGGACGCTCACGAGCTCCGTAGTCGCCTGCTCAAGTGCGGCGGTACGACGCTGTTCGAGCATCATCTCGAGAAAGTCCTTTCGGAGCTTTTTAAGGTCCTTCCGCACTTCCTCCATTTGGGATTCGACCTTATCGACCTTCGTGGTCATCTGGTCAACTTTTGTTCCAATAGCGGCGATCCTGCGCTCGATAAGGGCAGTATCTAATCCCGAATCACTCATCTGTACCACCTTTCAGTTTGAACTGTTTAGATCATCCAATAGCTTTAAGCGAGCAAGCACCCGCCATCCGCTTTATTGAGAGGCCATGCTTCGGTATTGCTCGGACACCTGCTGATAGGCCACAAGAAACTTCTGTTTGTATTGGCTTGCCTTCATCGAATTGACGATGCGCCCGACGGGCTCCACATAGTGTTCGAGAAAGTACGAGGTCCTTCTTCGTAACGTAAACGAACCAGTTTTATAGGGGGACCCGGGGTTCTCTCTAATGCCCTTGAGTAGTGCGAGACACGTTTTGGGTATGTTGCAGTTGGCGGCGATATCTTGATAGAAGCTCTCCCGCTCTGCGGTCATAAAGTCTTCCGAAGCATACCGCGCTATGCAGAACGGGCACACAGCATCGATAAAGCTCTCAAGCCGAGACCGATCCTCCATGCTCTGCATATTGGCGACCACGAGCGATACCATCTGAACCTCAAAGTCACGCATGTTGTAGAGCGTCGACTCAAACAAGTCGATCAAGTCACGCACTTCGTCATATTCGAGAGGGATATCTTCGGCCCTTTTAAAGAAAACCGTCATCGAACCCGAAAGACCTTCGCAAAACTCATCGCAGTACGCAACCATAAACTGTGCTGCCGCGTTGTCTTGCATCATATTGAGCACGTCCGCGGCAAATTTGCGGGCCTCCGGGAAGTTGCCACCCTTAAAAAACTTGATGGCATTGTCCTTGGCAAACGCGATTTTGCCCGTGGCCCCCAGACGCGCCCGCGAATAGTACATCTCGCGACCGCACTGGTTGCAATGAACCTTTCGAGTTGCGGGGTCAAACTCGACATCGGTGCTGCCGCAGCCCTCACAAGTTATTCCGTTGATTTCCAATAGCTTCCCCCACTTCAACCATCAAAGTGCCCTGGCAAAAAGCAGCGCGAGCCCTTATTTGACAGCGGTCAGCGCCGCATTGCGCTTTTTCCAGATATTGCGCGCATCATGGACAAGGCCAACCGTAACATCTGCCGGCTCATCGGCACTCATGGAATTCGAGACCGCCTCAAGCGCTGCGGAGAACTGTCGCTCGACCTCTTGAACATGGGGTTGCGACATGTTAGAGCTGAAGGAGATGTCATCCTTGAGCGCTTTGAGTTCGGCTTTGACCTGAGCGTCCTGCGCCACGGCGAGGAGCTGTCCCACATACGATCCGAACTGCGCCGTTTGAACCGTCTTTGCGGCCACGGCAGCAACCTTTTGGTCAACCTGGCGGCCATTGAAGCCAAGACCCATCTGCACAAGGACAAGCACAGCAAGAAGGACAACGTTTACGACGACTGGAATCGTGCTGCCGCCCCACCCATATGCCGCAAACACAAAGTACGTGTTGGCCAGAAGGGCAACGACAAAGTAGGCACAGCTGGATGCGACCGGCAAATAATGGATTTCGGTCGTGCTTTTGACCGTGGACTGCTTATCGGACATGGCAGCCGAAATCGAAGCCGCCGCAAAAGCCAAAACCCCAAAGCCAAGCGACATAGCAAAGACGATAGGGTTCATCAGCGCGTTTTTGCAGACAAACATGATTACAAGCCACGCCACCAAGACGATTGCCTCGCCCAAAATGACACGTTTAACAGAACCGTTCATCTTTGTTTCTCCTTATTGGATCTTAGTTCCACAATCGGGGCAGAATTTGGTCCCTTCGGGCAACTCGGCTCCGCAGCTCGGGCACCTTGGCGAGATCAACCGGTTCCCGCATTCCAGGCAGAACTTGGCACCGACCGGGTTAAGATGCCCACACGCCAAACACGCAACACCCTGCTCGAGCTTTTGTCCGCATTCCAGGCAGAACTTAGCGCCCATCGGATTAACGTTTCCGCAACTGGAACACACGGGACCGTTTTGCATACCTGCGGACGCGGAAGCCGTTCCAACCATGGGAGCAACAGCGCCCATGGTCTGGTTGGCCAAGTTGGAGAAGCCAGCTCCAAATGCACCGCCCATGCCAACTCCCATACCGAGTCCCATGCCGGCTCCCATGAGGCCCGATGCGGCACTCCCCTCATTGCCCGCAGCACTCTCCATTACGTCCATGCCGCGTTCCTGCTGATAGTTGTAGCCTTCGCGCGCACGCTTCCTGGCAAGTGCCTCGGACTCGATGTCCATCTGGGCAGCGTTACCCTGCGCCTCGAGAATGCTCCGCTTACGCTGGATCTTCATCTCGTTGATGGCGGCAAGATCCTCTTCGAAGGGCTTGATGCTGTTGAACGAGAAGTTATCGAGCGTGAGACCAAACTCATCGAAATAGTTAACGAGCTTGCCCTGCATCTGAGATGAGAAGTCGCTCAGATGCGTCGCAATTTTAAGAACGGAAACCTCCTGGTCAACAATCGCCTTGGCAAGCAGGTCAGGAACATACTCAAGGATTTTTGCCCGCATAAAGGAAGTAAGTTCTTCTCGCGTATAGCGATCTCGCGTGCCCACGACCTTAACGAGGAACTTCCTCACCTGAATGGGAACCAGGCTCGAGTCATTCTGCTCGATATGCGCGCCAAACAAACCGAAGGCGCGAACATGAACGTTGACGTCTTCCTCAGGGTCTTGGACGATGATGGGCTCGGTCGTGCCCCAGCGCAGCTCGTTCATGTAGTTAGTATTGATAAAGTACACAACGGAATGAAACGCCGAGCTACCGCCGGTAAGCGAATGGGCGGCATTGCGGAACGGGGCGAATCGGCTGTCTCCCGTGTCGAGCTTGATCTTGCACGGACCGACAAACACGCTTACCTGAGAATCGCCGGCACCCGTAGCGTCAGTAGAACTGCCCGCCCCCATATTGTTGGTAAAAACGGCAATCTGCGATTGCGCAACCTGAAGATAGGACCCGTTGGGAAAATCCTCGTAGGGATAGCGGAATGAGACAAGCGAGGCATCTTCGTCGTTGCCAGGCTCCCATTTGATATTGTCGACAGAAAAGGCACCGAGAATTCCGCTGTGCTTTTCTTCCTTTTCGTTATCGCTATGGAACAGTGACATGCTGATTCCTTTCGTTAATTCCAAACCACGCGCTCCGCGTGTCTAATAAATTGCAAACTGCCGAGTCGACAGGCGCATCGAAAGCCTGTGCGCCTCAATCTGTCCCCAACTTAGCTTGGCTAATTATAGCCCTCAAGTCATCTCATTTAGCCACCCCCCGATGAGCGGCAATAATGTCGCACCTTTGGTCAACTGACGAAGAACCGGGAGGGTTCGAACCCCAGATACCCTTTTGGGGCATACCCGCTGAGCGGGCGAGCGCGTTCGGCCTCTCGGTCAGCTCTTCGTAACGTCCGTTTTAGCCGCAACTAAACTCGTCGGATGGAACAAGGGGAAAGGCATAAGAGCTGCGCGCGCTGTAATGCCAAAACGGCTCGGTTAAAGTTACCAGCTCTCGTGATAGGCCATAATCGACCGACATGGGTACCCTTCGGAGCCGCATTCCGCAGACGCTACGACCTTTCCGTCTTTATAAAACTCGACGTACCAAACGTACGTTGCCGCCCCCTCCCAATAGTTTGGCTTATCAGCGACCTTGAACGTAATAGAAGCGTCATCTGGCACAATCAACTCGCGCTTAGCGTTTGCAATGAACGTATCCATGTCGGCGATCACGCCATCGCCGCGCGCGGCGGCCTCCCCATCGTCGCTGCTATCGGATGCCGCTTCAGATGGTGCTTGAGATGCGCCAGATCGATCGTCCGCAGTGCCAGAGCCGTCCTTCAAAGAGCCCTCCGAAGGCTCCACCCCTTTGAATGCCTTCCACATATCGCTGCTTGCGGACGGCATTTCAATGTCGGCCTCCGGATACTTCCCGGCAAGCTCGTCAAGAATTCTGCACGCTTCCTCACGCCCCTGAACCATCGCCTCCTGCGGTTTGCCGCCATCCTCAACGGTCCTCACCAAGTAGGCGCCATTCTGCCTATCGAATTCCTTATTTTGAATTTGCACCGCGTCTACGACCTCAGGACCCTTTGCAGTAAGCGAAATATAGAAATCTGCCTGGTTACAATCCTGACTACAAGTAAATTTAACGATGCCGTCCTTACAGACAGTAATGACTTGGCTCTCACCCTGAGCAATAAAACCGTCATACTGATTCGTCATATTGCTGGAGCCTTCTACCATCTCTGACGAAGGCATAACCGAAACGGCCTCTCCATCAACAAAGCAGTAGGCACCCACAATCGCCGAAATATCGTTCTGCGCATCGACAAACCCAACAAGCAGCTCGTCAATTCCGTCGCCATTCAAATCATCGAAAGCATAGTAGTAGCTTAAAAAGCCGGGGGCAGTCTGGTTGTTATAAACGAATATCTGCCCCAGTCCAGAATCATCACCGCGTCCCTGGGCCCAGTCGTCGTAGCTGGCAGCACCAGCCCCCTTCCGCTCGCAATAGCTCGCAAAGTCCTCGTAACGCGCAACCACGCCCTCGTAAGCCCTGCGTGCTTTCTTGTTTGTTGCCGCGACCTTCTTTTTAGACGACTTCTCCTCGACTGCAGCCGGCTGCTCCTGCTGCTGCGCTTGAGGCAGCACAAAGGCTTCGTAAGCTTTGACCAGGGCGTAAGCGACACCAGCGGTAAAGATGATTGCTGCAAGAATGGTGACAAACGTAGGCACAGCAAAACGGCCGATCTGCCGACGCTGCATCATAAAGGCCGCAAAGGACATATGATCAGAGGGCGCCGGAGAAGGGCCCTCTGCGCGAGATACAGCAGGATCGCTTGTCGCTTTTCTATCAGCAGACGCCTTTGGTGTACCTGAAGGAAGCGGCTGCTGAGCATTCGCCGGCGCATCATCCACATCCAACGGTTTTCCGCATGCAGAACAGAATCGCGCCCCGTCTTTGATCTTTGCCCCGCAGCTTGCACAGTACATAAATCCCCCTAGAACTTCAGCATATCGAAACGATAGCCCACAGCCTGCAAACAGAAAGGCTCTGTTAGACCAAATTTGACACGATCGGCTGTTCGTCGAACCGGAAAAT
>DXZN01000018.1 GCA_019419645.1 Collinsella sp.
GCGCCCGATGTGGACCTTGAGGTCTTTAGCCATGGCGCCATCTGCTTTTGCTACTCTGGCCTGTGTCTGCTTTCGAGCTTTGCCATGGCGGGACGATCGGCCAACCGTGGCATGTGCGCCCAGCCCTGCCGCTTGCCCTACGAGCTGATCGACGAGAACGGTCGCTCGCTCTCCCCTGCCGGTCGCGAGCGCGCGCTGTGCCCGCGTGACACCAACACTTCACAACTTGTTCGCCGCCTGTATGACGCCGGCGCCGCGTCGCTCAAGCTCGAGGGCCGCATGAAGGCGCCCGATTACGTGTATTCCATCGTCGACGTGTATCGTCATCAGATTGATGACATGCTGGCCGGAACCACCGTTGCCAAGGACGAGAAAGCCGCCCGCCAGCGCCAGCTCAAGCGCTGCTTTAACCGCGACTTTACGCACGCCTATCAGGACGGCACCTCGGGCGACGAGATGATGAGCTATGAGCGTTCCAACAACCGCGGCCAGATCGTGGGCACGGTGCTGGGCAGCCGCCCGGCCAACCGAGATGTGCGCGGCCTCAAGCCCGACGACCGCCGTCGCCGCGCCGCCATCGCCCGCATTGAGCTGTTTGAGCCCGTGGAAAAGGGCGACCTGCTGGAGCTTCGCCACGATGATGAGTTCGATCAGTTCCTAACCACTATCGCTGCCGATGATGCCGCCGTCGGTGACATCATCGAGTGCCGCGTGCCCCGCAGCATGCCCGAGGGCTGCCGCGTGCGCGTCATCCGCAGCCAGCGCGCCATCGACGCCGCCGGCGCCGCGCTCAAGCGCGACGTGCTTCGCCGCCGCGCCGTTGATGTAACCGTTGTGGCGCATCTGGGCGAACCGTTTACCGTGACGCTCACCTGCTGCGACGCCCCATCGCTTACGGCCACGGCCACGGGCTTTACCGTCGAGGCCGCCAAGACCCGCGCGGTCGAGGCGTCCGATTTGGTAGAGCATGTGGGTCGCATGGGCTCCTCGCCCTTTGAGGCAGCGAGCTTTGACGTTTCGCTCGACGCCGGCTGCGGTATGGGCTTCTCCGCCGTGCACAAGGTGCGCGCCGCCGCCTGCAAGGCATTGGAGGAGGCCATTCTGGCGCCGTACGAGGAGCGCGCGAAAACGCTCGAGTTGCCGGTGATTGTAACCAGTGATTCCCGCCCCGCGCCCGCGCACTACCGCGACGAGCCGCAGATCTGCGCCACCGTCACCACGCTCGAGGCTGCCGAGGCAGCCCGCGCGGAGGGCGCAACGCGCATCTACATGACCACCGACGTACTCGACGCGGCCGGGCTCTCCCCCACCGACGCATTTGAGCAGGGTATCGTGCCCGTACTCGACGAGGTCTGCCGCGCCGTTGACCACGTCCGCGTTGACCCGTGGGTTGTTGCCGGTGCCACGGTCGCTATTGGCAACATCTCTGAGCTTGCCCTGGCCGCCCAGGTTGGCGCCACGGCCGAGATTCGCTCTTGCCTGCCGGTTCATAACACGCCCTGCATGGAAGCGCTTGCCGAGCGCGGAGCCGGTGCGTTTTGGCTCTCGCCCGAGATCACGCTCGACGAGATTGTCTCGCTCGGCGCCGCCGCGCCCGCGGCGCTGGGCATCACCGTCTTTGGCCGCCCGCGCGTCATGACAAGCGAGCATTGCATTCTGCAGGTTGCCAACGGCTGCATCCACGATTGCGCCAACTGCCGCCTGCGTGCCCGCAAGCTCTCGCTCAAGAATATCGACGGCAAGGTCATGCCCGTGCGCACCGACATCCATGGCCGCTCTCGCTTGTACGACGCCTACCCCATCGACCTCACACCGCAGGTACCACAGCTGCTCGACGCCGGCGTGCGCCGTCTTATGGTGGACGGCACGCTGCTCGAGACGGATGAGGTGGGCCGCGCCGTCGCACGCGTCCGCCGCGCCGTCGAGGCCGCACAGGCCGGCCGTAAGCCCGCCGCCCGCCTGCGCGGGGCGACCTCGGGCTGCATGTTTGTGGGAATTAGCTAACCGAAAGGCTTACACGTGAACGAAGAACCTCAAGTCCTCTACTGCGACGCCTGGCTCATGGCCATCGACAAGCCCGCCGGCATGATCGTCCACGGCGACGGCACCGGCGAGCGCACGCTCACCGACTACGCCAGCGACCTGCTGCTGGCGATGGGCGACGGCTTTGCCGCGACCGACATGCAGCCGCTCAACCGCTTGGACCGTGACACCACCGGCGTGGTGCTGTTCTCACTCGACAAGCAGACGCAGCCCGCCTTTGACCAGATGATCATCGACCACGCGTTCGAAAAGCACTACCTGGCGCTCGCCGAGGGCAAGATCGACTGGAACGAAAAGCTCATCGACAAGCCCATCGCCCGCGACCGCCACGATAGCCGCAAGATGCGCGTCGGCGCCAGCGGCAAGCCGTCTCAAACGCGCGTGAAGGTGCTCAAGCGTCTTAAGAGCCGTCGTGGCCTGCCCACGCGCTCGTATATCGATGTCGAGTTGCTCACCGGCCGCAAGCACCAGATCCGCGTACATCTGGCCAGCGAGCGCCATCCCCTGGTGGGCGATGACCTGTACGGAACGCCGCGTCCCTGCGGCCTCATGCTCCATGCCTACAGCGTGTCCTTTACGCATCCCGTAACCGGCGAGCACATCCACATCGAAGCCCCCTGCCCCTGGGAGCCCTAAACCACCACAATGGGGACAGGCACCTTTGTGGTGGTTTTGCCGCGATGGCTCTGCCGGATTCCCAAACATCTCGATCTGTAACAGCTAAAGCCCATTTTGCGGTCTATCTGTTACAGATCGAGACATTCGAATCCCCTCAAGGGAATAATCTCAATCTGTAACAGTAACTCGGCAAAATCAGTCCCAGATGTTACAGATTGAGACAAAGGGACGGCGCGGTTCGTAAGTATCTCGATCTGTAACACCTAGCCCACTTTTAACGGTCCAGTTGTTACAGACTTAGACAAACCGGCAGACAACGAAAGCGGCGACGCCCGTGATGGACGTTGCCGCTTTTCTATTGAGAAAACTACTCGGTTTTCGTTACTAACCACCACAATGGGGACAGGCACCTTTGTGGTGGTTTTGGCCTTAGCCCGTCCCTTGCTGTTAGACCGTGATGACGTTGTCCATTGCCCGGTACTTGGCAGGGACATCGCCTGCGGTAATAATCGTTGCGTCACGGAAGTCCGCGAACTTGACGGGCGCCACCATGCCAAATTTACTGGCGTCCGAGATTACGAAGCGCTTGGCCGTATGGCGCATCGAGATACGCTTTACTTGCGCCTCCTCGATATCGGGCGCCGCGAAGCCCTGCTCGGCGGCAATGCCGTTAGAGCCCCAAAAGCCACAGTTGAAGTTGTAGCGGTCTAAGGTTGCCAAGGCATCGGGGCCAACGAGCGCCTCGGTCTCGGGTTTGAGCTCGCCACCCAGCACCACGGTACGCATGCCGCGCAAAGCAAGGCGTTGAGCATGGAGCACGGAATCGGTCACATAGGTGACATCTTCAAGGTGTGGAAGATGCTCGATGAGCCTGAGCGTCGTCGAACCCGAGTCGATGTATACAAAGCTCTCGGGCTCCACAAGTGCCGCCGCACGGGCGCAGATACGCTCCTTGTCGTCGTTATGGAGGTCGCTGCGCTCATTAAGCGTTAGGTCGCGCGTCACGTGCGCGCGCTCCAGACTTGTCGCGCCTCCGTGCACCTTGGCGATACGGTGTGCTCGGTCGAGCGTCTGCAGGTCGCGCCGAATGGTAGACGCCGTCACGCCCAGGGCTTCGGCAAGCTCCGGCACGGTAACCGAGCCGGTCTGCTGAACCATCGACACGATCGCGTTGAGCCTATCTTCCGCTAGCATCGCTTACTCCTCCTCGGGGTACACGACTCCCCAGTCGGCGCGCAGCTTGGTCATCAGCTCCATAACATCAGAAGCATAGCCCAGAAGCTCACGCTTAGAGTCGTCGCCGGCAACGGCCTTCTCAAGATCGGCCATCTCATAGCAAAGGGCGTAAGCCTCGGTGCCGGCGTGGACCTCCTCGCGGTGGCCGTCCGCAGTCCACACGATGGTCGCGTGATCGGCGCGCGGATACTCGTTGACCTCGATATAGCACTTATCGAAGCTAATAATCGAGCGCTTGGGTTGCTTGGAGTGGAGCGTGAGGCTCACAACACCCAGCTGCTGCTCGGCATTACGGCAGACGATGCCGCCCGCAACGTCAACACCGGTCTCACAGGTGTTGCCCAACGAAACGACCTCAATGGGCTGGCTTGCCATAAAGAGACGCATGACGGACAGGGCATACACGCCAATGTCGAGCATGGCACCGCCAGCAAGGTTGCGGTTGTAGAAGCGATTGGTCAGATCGCCGTACTCCTTGTAGCTACCAAAGTTGAGCTGGGCGAGGTTCATGCGACCAAACTCGCCGGCATCCATGCGACGGCGCAGCTCTTGATACAAGGGCATATGAAGCACCGTGGTGGCGTCCATGAGGACGACGTTGTGCTCATCGGCGATGGCACGCGCCTCGTCGAGCTCAGCGGAATTGAGGGTAATGGCTTTCTCGCAGAGCACGTGCTTGCCGGCGGCCAGCGCGTCACGCAGATAGGTGATATGCGTGTTGTGCGGCGTGGTGATATAGACGGCGTCGATGCCCGGATCGGCGTAGAGGTCCTCAACCGATTCATAGACCTTCTCGATGCCATACTGCTCAGCAAAAGCCTGAGCCTTGGACAGCGTACGGTTGGCGACGCCCGCAAGCTTGCGGCCGGCAAGAGCGAGAGACTGGGCCATCTGGTTGGCGATAACGCCGCACCCGATCACAGCCCAACGAAGCTCGGGAGCCGTAAAGATATCATCGGGGAATGGCTTGTCCTGGACCGAAGCGAACGCTGCTTTTGCGGCTGCCGCGGAGTCGAGTGGAGCCTGCTTGGAATCTACCATATGTGCCTCCTGTGTCATAGAACGTCTTGCATTTCGGATAGCTCTATATTCGCACAAACACGCGCGTCTGTGCGTGTTTGTGCGTATCTCACCGCTAAACGGTCATTTTTGTCCCGTAAACGGCGCATCTATACGCATATTCACGCAATCCCACGCACGCAAATACGCACAAATGCGAACCGGTCATTGCTCAGAGACAGGGGCTTATGCTTAGAACTCAAAAGACAGGATGATCCGCTTCGCCTCGTCGCTCATGGCGCGCTGCAGCTCTAAGGACCGTCCCAAACTGCCGACAGAAAAGGAACGTTCCAAACTGCAGACAGAAAAAGAACGTCCCCAGGCGCCGGCATTTCAAGAGCACTCATTTAAGTCTGTCCCCAATGAGTGGGAGTAATCAGAGACCCTTTGCGAGGGAGGCCGGACGTGGCCTTCCTCGTTTTTATTCATGGACTTTAGTCCGTGCCGCGCGGCACGCGCGGCATAGAAAGCCACCCGCTCAGCGGGTGGAGGCCAATTTCCGCTACGCGACAAAAACCTTCCCCCTAGCATGAGGATTGTTCAGGTCATCATACTAGGGGGAAGGTGATTGCTGTGGCCCAGAAAGCCAACAGCCTCGCGTACACGAAATGGCTGTGCAAGTACCGCATCGCACCGAGGTCAAGCTCATCGCCGCCATCGTCGAGAAGCACCCCAAGGTGCGCTTTGCCGCGAGCCGCACCTCGGCCCACGCCGACCTCTACGACCGCATGGAGCAGGCCCTGTGCGAGCGCGTGGCCAACGCGGTGGAGGTCGTCCGCTCCGACATCAGCCCCGCGCTTCTTGTCCACACCGGTCCAAACCTCGTGGGTGTGGCGGACCAGGGACTCTAGCGGAGGCGGGGCGTCCTGCCCCAAAAACAAATGCAAAAGACGAGCACTTCTTGCCGCTCAATTGGCAAGAAGCGCTCGTCTTTTCTTAACGCGTTGTATGGCGGAGAGAGCGCAAGTTACGCGAGCGCCCTTCTTGCCAGCTCGGCCGCGCCGAGGATTCCTTGGTCGCCGCCGCAGCCCGGGGCGCAGATGTAGCTCTCCATGTCCTTAAGCTCGGCGGTCTGGATGTAGCCACCCAGATATTCGAGGGTCTTCTTGCGGACGATGCCGTAGAGCTGCTCCTGGTGCATCACGCCGCCGCCGAGGACGATGCGGCGAGGCGAGTACATGAGCACGAGGTTCGCGCACATCTGCCCCAGATAATCCCCCTCGAGCGCCCACACCTCATCGTTGTCCGCGAGCTCGGCCGCGGGCTTTCCCCAGCGCGCGGCGATGGCGGGGCCGGAGGCGAGCCCCTCGAGACAGCTCGCGTGGCTCGGGCAGACGCAGCGTCCCTCCTCGGTGGGACGGGTCCTTACCAGCATGTGACCGGCCTCGGGGTGCAGCATGCCGTGAAGGAGTCTGCCCGCGCACATGACGCCCGCGCCCACGCCGGTGCCGATGGTCACGTAGACGGCGTCCTCGAGCCCCTTGCAGCAGCCGAAGACCACTTCGCCGAGGCAGGCAACGTTCACGTCCGTGTCGTAGGCCACCGGAATCCCGAGGGCGTCGGCGAACGCGGCGCGAAGACCATGGCCTCGCCACGCGAGCTTGGGCGTCTGGAGGATGGAGCCGTAGCGCTCGTCGTTGGGGTCGACGCAGGTCGGGCCGAAGGCGCCGATGCCCAACGCGTCCACATCGCGGGCGGTGAACCACTCGATCATCTGCGGGACGGTCTTGGCGGGCGTAAGCGTCGGGGTCTCCATACGGTCGAGGACCTCGCCGTCGCCGGACACCACGGCACAGACCATCTTGGTCCCGCCGGCTTCGAGGGCGCCGAGCCTCATTTGCTTTTCGCTCATGTGATCCTCCTTACAAAGGGACGCCCGCAGTCATGGTCAACCGCGGGCGCCCATAACGTTGGCTTGTTTCGAGGCGACCCTACCTGGGCACGCGGTCCTGCCTTGCGGCAAACGGGGCGAGCACGGCATGCGGCTCGCTTTGGTACCAGTAGGCGACGGTGGAGATGTCGTCCTCGCGCTCGTAGAGCTTGATGTCGTCGTTGCCGAGGTCCTGGAACGTCACGCGCAGGTCCTCCTTGAACGAGATCGGGTCGGGAAGGTGCCACCTGTAGAGGCCGTGCCTGGGCAGCGCGTCGTCGTTAGTCGCGAGCATCGGATTCGGGTTCGGCTTGCCCGCGCTGAAGCGGTCGCGCGTGGCGTCGCGCGTCGAGCGGTACGGGTAGCCGGCGAACAGCGTGTTGAAGCACTGCGCCTCGGGCAGCGCGTGGGGCGGCCTGTCGAGGAAGGCCCAGGCACCGCCGAAGTAGTCCTCGGCTCCCGTCGAGGTGACCGTGGGGAACTCCTCGTCGCCGTCGAGGAAGAACTTCATCTCGCCCTCGCCCCACCAATAGCGCTCCAGGGCGCACAGGGCCATGTAGGTGCCGACGTAGTAGCCCTTGCCGCGCACGCCGTCGAGCACGGTGTAGTCGACGCCCCTGCGGGTGCTGCGCTCGCGGTTAAAGCGGGCGTGGAAGTACATGGCGTCGTCCGGCACGTCGGTGAGCGCGTAGTTGAACGTGTAGAAGATGTACTTAATGAACCCGGGGTGCTCGCTCGTAAGCGTGACCTTGGCGTGCTTCCTGAAGGGCATCTCGAAGTAGCAGTTCATGCCGCCCGTCGGGTTCACGCAGATGGGCATCGAGTTGACGATGGCGCGCTCACCGAAGCCGTTGCAGAAGAAGTCGCCGACAGGGCACTCGACCGAGGGGGTCTCCTCGTCGTCCCAGTAGAAGCGCAGCACGAGGTCACGCATGACGAAGCTGCCGGCGGCGGTCTTGTCGGGGACGGTCATCCAGATGTGGCGGATGATGCCGGGGCCCTCGATGTCCGCGAGCGTGATGGTCTCGCCGGACTCAAGGGGCACGCAGCACGAGCCCTTGCGGCCGACGCCGAGGTGGCTGGCCGACATGGCGGCGCGGCCCTTCTCGCCCGTGATGTTCTCGGGGGTGATGGCGCGGCTTTCCTCACCGCCGTGCATCCACACGTCCTTAAGGAACTCTCTCATCGTCGACCTCCTCTATTCGTCGTCGTCGCACTCGGCGGAACTGGCACCGTTCACGTAGATGATCTGCTGGCGCGCCTCGTTGACGAGGGCGTCGAAGTCGAGTTTCTCGTCGGGGCGCGCGAGCGCGACCGTCATGGCGAGCGGGAGGTTGACACCCGCGATCACGTGGATCCGGTCGGAGGCGAAGCGGGAAAAGCGCTGGTTCACGCTGCCGCCGTACGCGTCGGTGAGGACGACGACCTCGTCAGTGCCCGAAAGAGCCGCCTCGACCGCCGCGTCGAGCCCCTCGCCGTTGTCGTTCACGTAGGCGCACACGGCGTTGACGGCGTCGCCCTTACCCGTAAGGAACTCGAGGGTGTCCTTGAAGCCCTGGGCGAGAAGGGAATGGCTCGCCACAACTATCTTTCTCATTGATTCACCAATCTCTTGGGTCGAAGCTAGGCGAGGATGCCGGCGGCGGAGGCGACCATCGCGAGGACGATCACCACGAGGATGAGGGCCGTCATGCTCGCGTTCTTCTTGGTAAGAAGGTAATACGCGCTTCCCGTGATGGCGGCGGGGATCATGGCAGGCAGGATCTTGTCGAGCAGCGGCTGAATCTCCATCGCGACGTCGCCGAAGCTGAAGCTAATCGGGCAGGTGACGCCGATGACCGAGGCGATGAGGCAGCCGACCACGGTGAGGCCGAGCACGGAGGCGGCGGCAGTGAGGTTGGGAAGCTTCTCGCTGAAGTCGGTGACGAGCTTCACGCCCTGCTTGTAGCCGAACTCGAGGGCGTGCATGCGGACCCAGAAGATGGCCAGGATGAGCGCGAACCAGATGCCGGCTCCCACGGGGTTGCCCTCGATGGCCATGTAGGCGGCGATGGAGCCCATGATGGTCGGGATCATGGTCATGAGCAGGGAGTCGCCGACGCCGGCGAGCGGTCCCATGGTGCCGATCTTCAGGTCTTGGACGGCGTCCGCCGCCGCTAGGCCGTCGCGCTCCTCCATGGCCACGCAGGCGCCAAGGATGATGGCGGCGAGCCAAGGCTGGGTGTTGTAGTAGCGGAAGTGGTTGTTGAGCGCTTGCTTATAGTCCTCGTCGTTCGTGTAGATCTTCCTCAGGACCGGCGAGAGGGCGTAGGCGACTGAGGCGCCCTGCTGGGTCTGGTAGTTGAAGGTGCACACGCTCATGAGCCAGCGCCAGTTCGCGTTGCGCAGGTCCTTCTTGGTGACCTTGTAGCCGGAGGGCTTGCCCTCGGCGACGGCGGTGATGTTCTCGTTTTCCATGGTTACTCATCCTCTCCGATGAAGGCGTCTGCGGAAGCGTGGGCGGCGAGCTCGGTGTCCCTCTCGGCACGCTGGTAGAACGCAATCGCGAGGGCAACGCCGACGATGGCGGCGCCGATGATGGGCACGTTCAGGAAGGCCGAGAGGAAGAAGCCGGCGAGCAGGTACTGGAAGTACTTGGCGGTTGGCATGTAGCGGAGCAGCATGGCGATACCGACGGCCGGGAGCATCTTGCCGGCGAGGGTGAGGCCGGAGAGGAACCACTGGGGCATGACCTCGAGGAGCCAGTTGACGGCGGGCTGGCCGAGCGTCACGGAGACAAAGACGGGCAGGGCGGCGCACAGGCCGAAGAGCGCGGGGCAGACCCACAGGATGGCGTTCATCTGATTGAACTTACCCTCGTTGCAGAACTTCTGGGACTTCTCGACGACAAAGCCGTTGAGGATCTTGGCGACGACGTCGAGCTGGATGCCGAGCATGCCGACCGGCAGGCCGATGGCGAGGCCCGTGTCGGAGCCCAGGGTCACGCCGTAGGCGGTGGCGATGATGGCCATCGTGCCGTAGTCGGGAATGGAGGAGCCGCCGAAGCCCGCGACGCCGAGCTGCATGAGCTGAATGGTGCCGCCGATGACAAGGCCGGTCTTCCAGTCGCCCATGACGACTCCGGTGATGAGGCCCCAGAAAACGGCGTAATTGACGAAGATCATCGGGATGCCGTAGTAGTCCACGTGCTTGATGAAGGCCAGCAGGGTCAAAAGGACGACCTGCAGGATAGTGAAGTTGACCATATTTCCCCCTTAGATGAGGTCTGCGACGGAGACGGGCTTGTCGGCGGGCACGAACTGGGCCGTCACCTTGACGCCACGGGCGATGAGCGCCTTGTAGCTCTGGACGTTCTCGGCGGAGGCGTAGGCGCGCTGGGTGAGCTGGATGCCGTCCTCCTTGACGAGCGAGCCGCCGACGACCAGCGACGGGAGCTCGACGCCCGACTCGACCAGACGAAGCATCGTCTCGGGCTCCTTGGCGATGACGAAGACCTTCTCGCGGTCGTACTTGCCCGCGGCGAAGTTCTTGAGCGCGGTCTGCTCGGAGATGATCGAAACGGCCATGCCCGCGGGGCGCGCCATCCTCATGGTGGACTTCAGGACCTCGTCGCCGGCGACCTTGTCGTCGATGACCATGACTCGGGTCGCGCCCGACACCGGGGCCCACTGCGTCACGATGATGCCGTGAAGCAGGCGATTGTCGATTCGTGCCATAACAACACTCATGTTTGCTCCTATCAAATGAAGTTTTACGTTCGGTACTGCCTCGGCGCTATCCGGATTCGCGCCGGGCAAGGGGTTATCGGATTATTGAGGACGCGCGGTCAGCTTGCGGCGGCGCGGGGAAGGTCACTCGTCGAGCAGGAGGTCCGAGGAGCCGAGGCGCTCTTCTCGCGCCGGGGCGGCGCTCACGCTTATGTAGTCGAAGACATATGCGATCTCGCTTACGGGAACCTCTACGCGATAGCGCGTCGAGATGCTCGAGAAGCTCTGCCTGAAGGACTCGATGAAATCGGCGCGTTCCTCCTCGAAGCGGTCCTGGCCAACGTAGGTCTCAATGGGGTTTCTGGTAACAAGGCGCTCGACGAGACAGCAGAGGTGAACGTAGAGCCCAATGATGGCGTTGCTGCCGATCTTCTCGCCTGTCCTGCGCTGAAGCTCGTGCACGGCGCTCTCGATCTCATGGAATAGCCGCTCCGGGTCGAGGATGGTGATGGAGCGGATGACGTTCTGCAGCGTCATGTTCGAGAGCAGCTTCTCGTGGAAAGAAGAGAGCTCGGAAGCGTCAAGCCACCTGCCGAACACGGCATCAACCTTAGAGGCGGACGCCGTCGACATGATGTCCTCGAGGGCGACGAAGGGGACGGAGGCGACCCCGGGGTCTCCCGTGCCGATGACGGCGCAGACGCGGTGCTCGGAGAAAACGGCGTCGTTCGACCCGTTCGCGACGAGCTGCTTGAAGGGCCTCGTGAGCAGGCGCGCGCCTATGGTGCGCGGGAGGCTCTGCGAGACGAGCTGGCGTATCCTCTCCGCGGCGTCGACCCCGGACTCGGAGCAGAAGACGATGGCGTCCTCACGGTTGACGCGCTCGATCACCTTGCAGTGCGTCACGCACGCGGCGGTCGCATCGCCAAGAACCTCGGCGATGGACTTGCCGCCGAGCAGCCCGACCCCGATCTCGAGCGCAAGACCGGTAGAGACGTTGTTCACCACGCCGATAGTGGAGTCGGTAACGTTCTCGAGGGCCTTATAGGCCTCCTCCAAGGAGCCCATGTCGACGAGGAACACGACCCCGGTGCAGTAGGAATGGCGGTCGACGAGGCGCTGGAGCGGACCGACGATGTCCTTCAGCTGCTGGTCGTAGGGCATGTCGACAGCCTCGTACACATGCATGCCGAGCATACGGTTCGCCGCGTCGGCGATGCTCGTCGCCGTTGAGTAGCCGTGGGACAAGATGACGCAGAGCGTCCGAAGGGCCTTCGCATCGCGAGACTCCGATGCGACGCACAGCGTCAGAAGCGTCTTCGTGAAGTGATCGAGCGAGATTCCCAGCGCCCCTTCCACGTCTGCGGCGACCTGATCGGAGACACTCGAGGCAAACGGCAATTCGGAGGTCTCGGCACCGAGGAGATGGGAGATTTGCTCCGCACAGGCAGACTTTCGCTTAGCCAGGCCGATACCCGGCCACAACTGCAGGCAAATCTCCTGGGCCAGTAGAAAAGCGACCTTCCTCGAAAGCTCGATGCCATAAGAAGAGCCTGCGTCGGCAAGGACCGCGCCCACGACGCGCTCGAAGGCGCGCGACCTCGAGGAGGCGACGCCGTGGTCGAAGATCAAGTGATCCTCAACGCCGCGCACAGCGGAGACAGCTTGCGAGACAAGCTCGGAGACAGAGAGCTCCCCGGCGCAGAATCGCTCATCGAGGGAGCACAGGGCATCGAGCGCCTGCTCGACCGGCCCTGTGCTCTCGGCGGCATCCAGAGACGCGTCGATCAGAACGCCATCGTCGGGCTGTTGATCGATCTGCGCGGAGGAGAGGAGCCCGCTGGGAAGGAGATACGGGCGAACGACGACGTAGTCGCCCTCGCGATTGAGGAACGCTTTGGCACAGCAGTTCGTCACGCAGGCGCGCAAGCCGGCGATGTTATCGGAAAAGTCCGCGTTCACGAGGCAACGGTATGCGCCGCGGCTGATCTTCACATCAGAACCGATTCGGCACCCCTCGCTGCGCAGGAAGCTCAAGATGAGATCCTCGCGCTCCTCGGGGGTCCGCTCCTTGAGTGAGGGGACGCGGGCACAGATGGGCATTTTGCTGTAGGCCGAGGAAACCTTCAGGTCATCGGCGGAAAGCGTCGTCGAAAGAACGAGGCGAGCGCGCGGCGCATCCTGGGAGGCATCGAGCCCGAGGGCCGTCGCAAGGCAGTGCTCCATCGCAGAGGGAGAGAGTGCCTCGATGCCGTTGACAAAGACCACACCCCCGCGCGCTTTCGCGATCGACTCGTCAAGAAGCCCGTTGAACGAGGCGGCGTCCGGGACCCCGGCGCAGTCGATGCGCACATAGGAGGAGTCGCGGGACAGCAAGCCCTGGTTCTTGCCGTACTCGTACACAAGGCGAGAAAGGAAAGACTTACCGACACCCACGCCGCCGCTCAAGAGGATGGGCAGGCCAAACGGAGGGTACTGAACCGCAGCCTTGCACTGCTCGACAACGGAGCTGAGGCTCATGTCGAAGCCCACGGCACGCGCGAAGTCGCGGTGATCGGCGATTCCCGTCGCCTGGATGAGGTCGGCGAGCGAGGCATACTCGCTTGCAGAGAGCTTTACCTGAAAACGCTTCTGGAACGCGCGGCGATGAAAATAACGGACAGGCCTGCCCGCCACCTTAACCACAAGACCGGCGCGAACAAGGTCGTTGAGGTACTGGCTCGCCAGGCTCCTGGAGATGATGAGCGTCTCGGCGATGTCGGAGGTGGACAGACGGGCAAGGTCGTCGAGCGAGACGGCAGAGGTGAGGGCCTCGAGATGCTCGAGAATCCTGTCCCTCATGTCGACGGGTTTCTTTGCCAAGCTGTCCTGTGTGGTCTTGTCCATGACTTCTTACCTCCTCGTACAAGGAGTATAAGGGGAGAACAGAGAACGGAAGGGGGCGCGTGGGGGAATCAACAGCTCCGAGGAAAAGTCCACCACTTGAGGGGCAGAAAACAACGGCCATTGAACATTCAGGGCCGACGCTCAACACTTCGGCTCGACACTTCGCTTTGGAAAGGGCTCCGGCGCGCCGGGCCTAAAGCTAAACCATGCGCGCGGCGATGCGGGCGCAGTCGCAGGCGGCCTTCTTCTCGAAGGTGTTGTAGTCGACGACCCGGCCCTCGGCGCAGGGCTTGTCGCTGATGGCGCGCACGACGACGAGGGGCACGCCGTTGAGATAGGAGGCCTGCGCGATGGTGCAGCCCTCCATCTCGCAGCACAGGTCGCCGAAGGCCGCGAGGATTCGCTCCTTCTGTTCCGCGGGCGAGACGAACTGGTCGCCGGAGACGACGCGGCCCTTGAGGACCTTAATGTCGGGGGCGACGGCGGCCGCGGCGGCGCACGCCGCCAGCAAGGGCCGGAACGGATCGCGCAAGATCAAGGCGTCGCCCGGGAGGTCGGGCGTTACCGTCAGCCGGCGCCGCGCCTGCCGCATCATGAGGGAGAACGGCCTGGCCGGCGCATACGGCAGGAAGAGGTTCAAGGTGCACCCCGGGGCGGTCAACGAGGCCGACGTGTCGAACGTCGTCGCGCGCGGCTTCGGCGGCAGGGCGCCGTGCACCCATATATGCAGCGACTTGGCCTGCGTGCGCGTCGGGGCGTCGTGGAACTACGTCTGCCTGCTCGTCGACCTCTGCAACGGGGAGATCGTCGGCCACTCCGAAGGACCGAGGAGGGACGCGCGAGCTCCGAGCCAAGCTCTTGGATTACGTGCACTGGTACAACAACTTCAGGATCCACTCGACGCTGGGCTACATGTCGCCGGTCGAGTTCAGGGAGGCGGGGCCGTCCCTCCCGGAATCGTCCAAATAAGTGTTGCCAATCCATAGCCAATCCAGCCATCATCTTCGCGAAGGCGGACGTCAGGAAAAGCTCGGCTTGAGCTCGGTCGGACGCGGTCTGTGGGGCATCATTCAGGTTCAGGGGGTCTCCTTGTCTTCTTCGGTCGCAACCTGAATGATAGGGACGGCCCCTTCTCTCTTTCCCCTTCGTTTTCGACGCGTCACCCTCTCGGCGGGCTTAAGGCCCGCGCTCGCGGGTGCAGGGGCTACGCCCAAACCCCAAAAACGTAACGCCGTGCTCGAAGCGTTTCCGGACGTCAGCGTAATCTCAAATCCCGTTCGTCAACTCATGGGCAAGCCACCTGAGACTACTCATTTCTCCTACTGGCAATGAAGACCTGCGACCTGCAGTTTTGCAAACTGCTTGAAAGCCACCTGCGTTGATTCACTTCCTATTGCAGCTGGCGGCTTGCACGCGAAAAGGCATTTAAGTTTCAAAACGGGCGTTTTCGGCGCTATCGAGCCTCCAAAGGCATCCCGCCGCGCCCTTTGGGACAAAAACAAAAACTCAAAGCCCTGAGTTCGAAAATAGTTTTTGGAGTTGTCCCGACTTTTGTCCCCGAAGCCGACGAAACGCGACAGGGTATCACCTGGCGGCACTCGATTCGAGACGGCACCGAAAACTGGATGCAACCGGAATGACGGGACGGCAGAACCGAAGCCATCGAGTGGGGATAGAAAAAGGCCCGGGTGCCGTGGCATCCGGGCCTTTGCTAGCAACTTGATGTTGCGGGCAGCTTAGAACTTGTGGCCGCACTTCTTGCAGACGCGCAGCTTGTTCTTGCCGTCCTTCTCGTGACCGACGCGGGTAACCTTACCGCACTCGGGGCAGACGAGATTGACGTTGGAGGCGTCGATGGGAGCCTCCTGCGAAACGATGCCGCCCTGCTGGTTGGCAGCGTTGGGCTTGACGGCCTTCTTGACGACCGAAACGCCCTCGACAACGACCTTGTTCTCGGCGGGGAGAGCACGCAGGACAACGCCCTGCTTGCCGCGATCCTTACCAGAGAGAACCTGGACCTTATCGCCCTTCTTGATATACATATATCTCCCCTAACTACAGGGTCTCGGGAGCGAGCGAGACGATCTTCATGTACTTCTTGTCACGAAGCTCGCGAGCGACGGGCCCGAAGATACGGGTGCCGACGGGCGAACCATCGTTGTTGATGACAACGCAGGCGTTCTCATCAAAGCGAATGTAGGAGCCATCCTTGCGGCGGATCTCCTTAACGGTGCGAACGACGACGCAACGGACAACGTCCTTCTTCTTGACGTTGGCGCCAGGGGTAGCCTCCTGGACAGCACCGATGAACACATCGCCGATGCCTGCATAACGACGCTTGGAACCGCCAAGCACCTTGATGCAGCGAATCTTGCGAGCGCCGGAGTTGTCGGCGACGTTCAGCATGGTTTGCATCTGAATCATGGTAGATGTTCCTCCGAACTAAGAACCGAAGAGAGGTGCGCAGCCTTTATACGGCCCGTGGTATGCAAGCCAGGCATACGCACATCTTCGGAAACGTACAAGTCGTAAGAGCGACTGCTTATTTAGCGCGCTCGACGACCTCGATGAGGCGCCAACGCTTCATCTTGGACATAGGACGGGTCTCCATAACGCGGACGGTGTCGCCCACGCCAGCCGTGCACTCCTCGTCGTGAGCGTGCAGCTTCTTGGAGCTGGTCATCATCTTGCCGTACTTGGGGTGACGCTTGCGCTCGGTGATGGTGACAACAATGGTCTTGGCACCGGAGACGGAGGTAACGACACCCGTACGGACCTTACGCGAGTTACGCGAATCAGTCATGTTCTCTCCTTAGGTCCTACTCGGCGACAGCGGACTTCTCCGCTGCGATCTCGCGGGCGCGCTGCTCCGTGAGGACGCGAGCGATGTCCTTCTTCACGGTGTTGACGCGAGCGGTGTTGTCCAGCTGGCTGGTGGCCATCTGGAAACGAAGGTTAAAGAGCTCGGCGCGCATTTCCTTCAGCTTCTCAACGAGCTGAGCGTCCGAGAGCTCACGAATCTCTGCGGGCTTCATTAGTTCTCCTCCTTGGCGGCGGCGGCGTCCTCAGCAGCCCACTTGGCCTCGAGAGCGGCCTCCTCAGCCATCTCCTTCTCGATGCGCTGCTCAGCGTTCTTGGCAGCAACAATCTTGGTCTTGATGGGAAGCTTGTGCTGTGCAAGACGCAGAGCCTCGCGAGCGACCTCCTCGGGCACGCCCTTGACCTCGAACATGATGCGGCCGGGCTTGACGACGGCCACCCACTCCTCGGGGTTACCCTTACCAGAACCCATGCGAGTCTCGGCAGGCTTCTTGGTGATGGGCTTATCGGGGAAGATCGTGATGTAGACACGACCGCCACGCTTCATGTAGCGGGTCATGGCAATACGAGCGGCCTCGATCTGACGGTTGGTGATCCAATGGGCCTCGAGAGCCTGGATACCAAACTCGCCGAAATGCAGCTCGGTATTACCCTTGGCCTGGCCCTTCATGGAGCCACGCTGCACCTTGCGGTGAAGAATACGCTTAGGGGCAAGCACTACTGACCCCTCCTCTCGGAGTTACGACGACGAGGACGGGAAGAGCCCTCGAGTGCAGGGTTGGGAACAGGCTGGCCCGGGAGCTTCTCGCCCAGGTAGATCCAGACCTTCACGCCGCAAGCGCCCATGGTGGTGCTGGCGACAGCCGTGCCGTAGTCGATCTTGGCACGGAGGGTGTGCAGAGGCACGCGACCCTCGCGGTACCACTCACGACGGCCCATCTCGGCACCGCCGAGACGACCGGAGCACTGGATACGGATGCCCTTAGCGCCGGCCTTGCGGGCAGACTGGACAGCCTTGCGCATAGCGCGACGGAAGGCAACGCGGCCCTCGAGCTGCTCGGCGATAGACTGAGCAACGAGGTTGGCGTCGAGCTCGGGGCGCTTGATCTCGACAACGTCGACGGAGAGCTGGCCCTTGGAGACGCCAGCGACCTTCTCGAGCTCGGTGCGGAGGGTATCGATCTCGGCACCCTTCTTACCGATGACAACGCCGGGGCGAGCGGTGAGGATGATGACCTTCACCTTGTCGCCAGCGCGCTCGATCTCGACGCGGGAGACAGCTGCGCGGGAAAGACGCTTCTCGAGGTACTTGCGGATCTCGAGATCGTTACCGAGGGTCTTAGCGTAATCCTTCTCTGCGAACCAGCGGGAGCGCCAGTTCTCGGTGATGCCAAGACGGAAGCCGGTGGGGTAGACTTTCTGACCCATACAGCTTTACGCCTCCTTTCGAGGAGCAACGACGACGGTGATGTGGGAAGTACGCTTCAGAATGCGAGAAGCGGAACCCTTGGCGCGGGGACGGATGCGCTTAAGCGTCGGACCCTCGTCAACATAGGCAGCGGCGACAACCAGGTTGTCGGCACGCAGACCGTTGTTGTTCTCGGCGTTCGCAACAGCGGAACGGAGAACCTTCTCGACATCCACGGCGACGGCGCGGTCGCAGAAGTGGAGGATGTCGAAGGCCTGAGCGACAGGCTTGCGGCGGATCAGATCGACCACCAGGCGGGCCTTGCTGGGGGAAACACGCACGTACTTAGCGACGGCGCGAACCTCGGTGGCCTCAGTTTCAATAGACTTAGTTGCCATTTACGGTTAACCCCCTATTTGGCCTTGTGGCCACGGAACGTACGAGTCGGCGCGAACTCGCCGAGCTTGTGACCAACCATGGACTCGGTAACATACACGGGCACATGCTTGCGGCCGTCGTGGACGGCGATGGTGTGACCAACCATCTCGGGGAAGATGGTGGACGCGCGGGACCAGGTCTTCACGACGTCCTTCTTGCCAGCCTCGTTCATCGCGGTGATACGCGAGAGAAGGCGAGTCTCCACGAACGGGCCCTTTTTGAGACTTCTGCTCATAAGTGCTTTCTCCTAAAACTCGGTATCCGAAATTACTTCTTACGGCGACGAATGATGTGCTGGTTCGAGACCTTCTTCTTCTTGCGCGTACGAAGGCCCTTCGTCGGCTTACCCCAGGGGGTAACAGAGGGACGACCAGAGGTGTGGTTCTTGCCCTCGCCACCGCCGTGCGGGTGGTCGACAGGGTTCATGACGGTACCGCGGACGGTCGGGCGCACGTTCATGTGACGCTTACGGCCGGCCTTGCCGATGACAATGTTGGCGTGATCGGCGTTGCCGACCTCACCGACGGTGGCGCGGCAGGTAACGAGGATGCGACGCATCTCGGAGGAAGGCATACGGACGATAGCGTACTTGCCCTCCTTGCCCATCAGCTGGCAGGAGTTGCCGGCGGAACGGGCGATAGCAGCGCCCTTGCCCGGCTGGAACTCGACGGCGTGGATGAGCGTACCGACGGGGATGTCGGCGAGGGGCAGAGCGTTGCCCGGCTTGATGTCGGCGTCAGAGCCGGACATGATGGTCTGACCGACCTCGAGGCCCTTGGGGGCCAGGATGTAGCGCTTCTCACCGTCAGCGTAGTGCAGCAGAGCGATGCGAGCGGAACGGTTCGGATCGTACTCGATCGTGGCAACCTTGGCGGGCACGCCGTCCTTGTTGCGCTTGAAGTCGATCACGCGGTAACGACGCTTCACGCCGCCGCCCTGGTGGC
The DNA here is from genome assembly GCA_019419645.1 of Collinsella sp. GTDB lineage: Bacteria > Actinomycetota > Coriobacteriia > Coriobacteriales > Coriobacteriaceae > Collinsella. Next base: position 19,030 of record DXZN01000018.1, read on the forward strand.
GGGTGGTGATGCGGCCGTTGTTGTTACGACCGGCCTTCTTGGGCAGGGGCTCGAGAAGAGACTTCTCGGGCTTGGTGCAGGTGATCTCGGAGAAATCGGAGATCGTCTGCCAACGCCTACCAGCGGAGGTCGGCTTAAGGTGCTTTACAGCCATTACAATCCCTTTCAATAGGAATCCGTTAGCCATCGCAGACAGGGATTCGAGGTTCTGCCTCGGGTGCGATGACACCGGACGTATACACGGTTCCGGGCGTGTCCATTTTATACGCCCAAAACCTTGAGCTCTCGCCTCCCCTATTTGGGAGGCATGAGCTCACTCAACAGCAGCGAGTCTTAGGCCTGGTTGCCAAAGACCTCGATGGTGTCGCCCTCGGCCAGCGTGACGATGGCCTTCTTCCAAGAACGGGTCTTGCCGGCGACATAGCGCACGCGCTTGGTCTTGGGCTTGACCGTCAGGGTGTTCACGCGAACGACCTTGACGCCGAAGATCTCCTCGACAGCGTCCTTGATCTGATACTTGTTAGCATCCTTGGCGACCTCGAACGTGTACTTGTTCTGCTCCATGCCGGAGAAGGAACGCTCGGACACGATCGGACGGATGATGATCTCGTGGGCGGTCATTTATGCAAGCACCTCCCCGAAGTGAGCGGCGATGTCGGCGGGCATCAGCACAGCGTTGTTGTTGACGAGATCGTAGGTGTTGGCCTCGTCAGCGGTGATGATGAACGTCTTGGGAATGTTGCGGAACGACAGGTAGGCGTTGACGTCCTCATCGCGAACGATGATGGTCAGACGCTTGCCCTCAAGGCCGAGAGCCTTGAGCATGGCGACAGCAGCCTTGGTGGAAGGCTTCTCGAAGCCGTAGTCGTCGACGAGCACGAGCTCGCCATCGGCCAGCTTGGCGGACAGCGCGGAGCGCATAGCCAGCTTGACCTCCTTGTTGTTCATACGCTTAGCGTAGGAACGGGGCTTGGGGGCGAAGACAACGCCACCGTGACGCCACTGGGCAGCACGGATGGAACCCTGGCGGGCACGGCCGGTGCCCTTCTGACGCCAAGGCTTCTTGCCGCCACCGGAAACCTCAGAGCGACCCTTAGCAGACTGGGTGCCCTGACGCCAAGAGGCCATCTGGCACTTGACGATGTGGTGCATAACGTGGATGTTCGGCTCGATGCCGTACACCTCAGCGGCGAGCTCGGCCTCGGCGACCTTCTTGCCCTCGCTGTTCTTTACTTCAAACTTTGCCATTTAAGTGTTCTCCTTGGTATGACGCTGGGCTAAATGGGCTGGGCCCTTAGGCCATACGGATGGCGACGAGACCATTCTTGGCACCCGGGACAGCGCCCTTGACCAAGATGAGGTTCTGCTCGGCATCGATGCGGACAACGGAAAGGTTCTTGACGGTAACGCGCTCGTTACCCATGTGACCGGCCATCTTGACGCCCTTGAGGACGCGCGCAGGATAGGCGCACTGACCGATAGAACCGGGGTGACGCTGGAAGTGAGAACCATGCGTCATAGGACCGCGGCGCTGACCCCAGCGCTTGATGCGACCCTGGAAGCCCTTACCCTTGGAGGTACCGATGACGTCGACCTTCTCGACATCAGCGAAATCAGCGACGGTGACGACCTCGCCGACCTTGTGCTCCTCGCCGTTCTCGACGCGGACCTCACGAAGGAAACGGACAGGCTCGACGCCAGCCTTGGCGAAGTGACCAGCCATGGGCTTGTTCACGTTCTTGGCCTTGATGTCGCCGAAACCGATCTGGACGGCGTCATAGCCGTCGGTTGCCTGAGTTTTAACCTGCGAGACAGCGCAGGGGCCAGCCTGGATGACCGTGACGGGAACGACGTTATCGTTCTCGTCCCAAACCTGGGTCATGCCAATCTTGCGGCCGAGAATCATGCTGATCAAGATATGATCCCAACTCTCGCGTGGTCTTGGGACAATGCGTACACCACCGAGCGTACGCCCCTAGAGGACCACTACTTACACGACGTGCTCCCCAGCCTTGTATTTCGCCCGGACTACCTGACAACCCTATTAAGCAGGCATTTTGTCCAGCCAGAATACTCCCCTGGTTTCACACAGCTGTTTAGTATACACGGCTGCGGGCGTATCCATCGAGATTCATATTTCACTCACATTGTTTACGCAGGTAAAGTGCGTGGCACGTTCCCAGTGTGCGGCGGAGGGGGCGGGCCTGAGACATATTAAGGTTGCTGCTCTACAGTCCTGCTCACGACGGAGAGCACATTAAGTGCTCTCCTGTTCGTGCGGAACTCGCGACAACCTTAATATGTCTCAGGCCCGCCCCCTCCGCCGCACACCGGGAACGCCACGTTGATGTCTGCTAAACCTTGCTCGCTCAGGCTAATGACTTTGTTGGGGATCCACAATTTGTTGGAGGGTGAACTTGCATTGATGTGATTCGCCTTCTGCTTGTGGCGTGGACTCTTCAAAATCAAAAATCATGATGGCGCAGTTGGGGAGTTTTGCTGGGAGCTCGAAGCCCTCTGGGGCTGCATCCTTGATGAATTGGCGGCTGGCGCTGCCGTGGCTTACTGCTAGAAGGGTTTCGATATCCTCGGCGCTTATGAGATTGGTGAGGGTGGCTACCATGCGTTCTTGCAACGCTTTGCTTCCCTCTCCTCCAAAGGGGACCAAATCCTCGCCGGGGTCCCAGACGTCGGTGGGCAGGGCGTCGTGGGGGCCTTCTTCGAAGGTGCCGTAGCTGCGCTCGATGATGCCTTCGCAGGGCTCGACTGCTGTGTCCGGGCCGAGGAGCTCGCATGCGACGAGCTGAGCCGTGTCCATGGCTCGGCCTAAGGGCGAAGAGGCCACTTTGTCGGGGACGACGCCGTGGGCTTTGAGCCATGCGGCTGCCATTCCCGCTTGCTTGCGGCCCAGATCGGTCAACGGAGAATCGCAGCGGCCCTGGACGAGCTTTTTAACGTTGAATTCTGTCTGACCGTGGCGGAGTAGATATAGACGCTTCATGCTCTCCCCTTCTGTATAACTTGCTTTGCTGGCACAGCCCTACTCGTGGGTATGGCCTACGTAGTCTTCGTCGATCGTGATCTTGGCGACCGACTTGGGATATTCCGATTCGACCCGTTTCGCCAGCGCGCGCTTCAGGTCCTCGGCGCTCATCGCCAAATCCGAGGGACGTACGCAGTCAAAGATCACGTTGGTATGCGTGGGGCCCGGAACACAGCGTAGGTCGTGGATCGAGAGGCGGCTATCAATCTCTTGAGCCATAGCGTTGATGCGCAGACGCATGCTCGCCACCTTTGGATCGTCGGTCACGATGGGATCGTAATGGAGCGTGACGATCATGCCGTCTTCGACCCTAAACGACTGCTCGATGTTATCGAGCGTGTCGTGACTTTCCAGCGGGCTGGCCTCGGCTGCCATCTCGGCGTGAGCGCTTGCGAACTTCCTGCCCGGGCCGTAGTCGTGAACCATCAAATCGTGAACGCCCAAAACGCCGGGGTAGCTCATGATCTTGTCTCGAATGTGCTTGACCAGCTTTGGATCGGGTGCCTGGCCCAAAAGCGGGCTCACCGTATCCTGGATGAGCTCAAAGCCGCTCCAGCCGATATAGGCGCCAACGGCAAGGCCGACCCATGCGTCAAGATTGATGTGCGTCACCTGCGAAACAATTGCGCACGCCAGCACGGCGCCCGTAGCTAGGACATCGTTCTTTGAGTCCTGAGCGGTCGCATGCAGCGTCTCGGACTCAATGCGATCGCCGAGCTTTTGGTTGAGGGCCGCCATCCAGAGCTTAACAATCATCGAAAGCACCAAGACTGCCACCAGGGCAAGCGAGAACTCGACAGGTTCGGGGTGGATGATGCGCTCAACCGAGGACTTCACCAGCTCAACGCCAATCAGCAGCACGAGCGCCGCCACGACCAGACCCGAGAGATACTCGTAGCGGCCATGGCCGTAAGGATGCTCGGGGTCTGCCGGCTTGCCCGCCAGCTTAAAGCCAAGCACGCTCACGATGTTCGAGCTGGCATCAGACAGGTTGTTCATAGCGTCCGCCACGATTGAAACCGATCCCGACAGCACGCCAATTGCACCCTTCGCAGCGCATAGTGCCACATTGGCGAGAATACACACCATGCCCGTCAACGTTCCCACGCGTGCACGGTCGCCCTGCGCACGACGAACAATCCACTCGACCATCTGCATCCGCCCCCACGGTACTACCTATATATCTATTGCTCAAACGGATTGTAGTGTAGCCACTTTGTCCCCCAGATACAAAAAGGCCGCAACCCACACGGGCCACGGCCTTGGAATGCGACATGCGGGACCGTCCCTTTGTCGCACAGGTTTATGCGCTTGCCTCGGCCACGCTCTTCGAGGTTTCGGGCAAATCGGCTCCGTCCCCCGTCACCTGCCCCTTCGCCGGCACCACGCCAAAGCAGTAGCTCAGCGCCGCAGACACCGCAAATGCCGTGCCACCGGCAGCGCAGCACCACAGCAGGTTCGAAATGCCGCCCGTGGCAAAGCCAATGACCATAAGGACATTCGTCATGCCGATGGTATAGGCCGTAACGTGGCCCACGGCCGCAACAAGGCCTCCGACGGCGCCGCCAATGGCCATGCATGTCAGACACCTGCCATATTTAAAGCCGCAGCCGTACAGCGCCGGCTCGCTTACGCCGCCAAGCACGCCCGAGATCGAATAGCCCAGCATGAGCGCCTTCTCGTCCTTATCCACAACGCGGAGCGACGCGCCAAAGGGCATGCCCCAAACGGCGAACGTTGCCATCGTCGCGGCGATCAGGATGCACGAATCCGTTCCCACACTCATAAACTGCGCATAGGCGAGCGATAGGACAACGTTGCTGACACCCGCGATCTTAAGAAACTCCCAGCCCGCGGCAAGCCCCATGAGCGTGAGCAGCGACACGATGCCACCGGAATTGCCAAGCATAAACATAAACTGTCCCAACAGCATGCCCAGATAGCTGCCTGCCGGCGCCGTAACACACAGCGACACCGGAACCATGACAAGCATGGTTGCAAACGGTACAAAAGAAAACGCCACAGCCTGAGGGATAGTGCGCTTAAAGAAACGCTCCACCTGCCATAGCACGGGCACCGAGATGAGAACCGGAATAACAGTCGTCGTGTAATCGTTGACCGGCGCGGGAAGTAGACCATACACGAAAGTCATCGATGCCCCCGTCGTCGATGCGGCATCAACGAGCTTAAGCAGATCGGGCACAATCAATACGCCGCCCAGCATCATGCCCAGCTGCTCCGAGCAACCGAGCTGGCGGGCAGCGGCCCAACCAAGATAGATGGGCAAAAAGTAATAGCCGGCGTTATAGAGCCAACTGTAGAACAGGCGATAGATTTCGGAATCGGCAGACCACAGGCCCAGCATGCCTTCGCCCATAATGACGGCGGCGGTGCGGAACAACGCCGCGCAGACAATAAACGGCAGCGCCGACATCATGCTTTTGGACAGATAGTCCACCACGGCCATGGCGTTTGATGAAACCGTCGTTGTAAACGAGGTGTTAGAAACTTGTGACATGGAACGCCTTTCCCAATGTGACATGCGGGCTGTCCCTTTGTCACATCGTGCGGTACTGACCGATTGCGCGGTACTTTTCGTAGCGGAGGTTTGTGAGGGTCGCGTCGTCGAGCTGCCCAAGCGTATCAAAGGCATCAAATGCCGAGGACATGACGACACCGGCGATCTCCTCATGCGACAGGCCCCTATCGTCAACAATGCCATCGATAATGCCGAGCGCCAACAGATCGGGGGCCGTGAGCTTAAGCGCCTCGGCGGCCTCATTCGCGCGCTCGGTATCCTTCCACAGGATCGACGCACAGGCCTCGGGGCTCACGACCGAATAGGCCGAGCTCGAGAGCATCAGGATGCGGTCGGCCACGGACAGCGCCAGCGCGCCACCAGAGCCACCCTCGCCTGTCACAACCGAGACAATCGGCGTCTTAAGGCCGCTCATCTCCATGAGATTCTGGGCAATCGCCTCGCCCTGGCCGCGCTCCTCGGCACCGATGCCGCAAAACGCGCCCGAAGTATCGACCAGGCACAGAACCGGTCGACCAAACTTTTCGGCCTGGCGCATAAGGCGACGCGCTTTGCGGTAGCCCTCGGGATGCGCCATGCCAAAGTTGCGGCGCATGCGCTCTTTGGTCGTGGTGCCGCGCTCGATGGCGATAACCGTTACGGGGCGTCCGTCTTTCCAGCCAATGCCAGCCACCACGGCGGCGTCATCACCAAAGTAACGGTCGCCGTGCAGCTCCACAAATCCATCCAGGCCCAGCGAGATCATCTCGCCTGCCGTGGCGCGATCTGCCGAGCGGGTCTGCTTGACAATCTCGAGCGCGGTTTTTGGTGCTGCCGAGCGCTTAAACAAGTGTCCCAGCTTTTTGCCGCGGCGACCCGTATGCACGATTTCATGCGGTGCCCCCAGGCCGGGCGTATGCCCTTCGTGCAGCGCCAACAGCTCGCCTACCGTGAGCGCAATCTCGCCACGCGGAACAACGGCATCGCAAAAGCCGTGCTCCAACAAAAACTCGGAGCGCTGAAATCCCTTGGGCAGGCGCTTGTGCATGTTCTGCTCGATCACGCGCGGGCCGGCAAATGCCGTCAGGGCATCGGGCTCGGCCAGGATAATGTCGCCCTCCATGGCAAAGCTCGCGGTTACGCCGCCGGTCGTGGGGTCGGTGAGCACCGTGATATACAGGCCGCCCGCCTCGCTGTGGCGCCTAACCGCCGCAGAAATCTTGGCCATCTGCATAAGCGATGTCACGCCCTCTTGCATGCGCGCACCGCCCGAAACGGTAAAGCCGACAACTGGCAATCCCAGCTCGGTCGCATGCTCAAATGTGCGACAGATCTTCTCGCCCACCACGGAGCCCATCGAGCCCATCATAAAGTTGGCATCCATAAAGAAGAACGCGGTATCGCAGCCGCGGATTTTACCCCTACCGCACACGACGGCATCGCGCTCGCCCGAACGTTCGCCCGCGCTCTCGAGCTTGTCGGCATAGCCGGGAAACGAGAGGAAGTCCTCTGACGCCAGTTCGGCATCCCACTCCTCAAAGGTACCCGCGTCGACCGTCATGCGCATACGGTCGCGCCCGCTCACGCGAAAATGCTTGCCGCAACGGGGGCACACCTCGAGGTTGTCGTGCAGGCGTGCCTCATCGATCACACGGCGGCACTCCGGGCACTTGATAAACACGTGGCGCGCGGGAAACTCGGCGCATGACTCGGTCATCGGCCCCTCGAGGACGTTGACCGTCTTCGCTTTCCTATTCATCAGCATAGAGATGCCCCATCAGATCGGTGTGATACATGCCCGACAAGAACTCGTCGTTTGCCAGCACGTCGAGCTGAAGCTCGCTGTTTTCGCTCACGCCCTCAATCACGAGCTCGCCTAGGGCCGAGCGCATCTTGCGAATGGCGCCGTCACGCGTGGGCGCACACACGATGAGCTTGCCGAGCATGGAGTCGTAGTACGGCGGAACTTTCGCACCGGTAAACATGGCGGAATCCCAGCGCACGCGCGGGCCACCCGGCACACGCAACGCGGTGACCGTTCCGCACGACGGCAGAAAGTCCGGCGTTTCGGCATTGATGCGGCACTCCATGGCGTGGTTGCGCACCGGCATGTCCTCCTGCTCAAAGGGCAGAGGCTGGCCGGCTGCCACGCGCAGCTGCCACTTGACCAAGTCGGTATCGGTTACAAACTCTGTAACCGGATGCTCCACCTGCAAGCGCGTGTTCATTTCCATAAAGTAGAAATTGCCGTCGTCCGAGTACAGAAACTCGATGGTGCCAGCGCCCTCATAACCGACGGCACGAGCCAAGTCGCGCGCCGCCTTGTGCATACGGGCACGAATATCGTCGCGTCCGTCGAGGCACGGCGCGGGGCTCTCCTCGATCAGCTTTTGGTTGCGGCGCTGCACCGAGCACTCGCGCTCGCCGAGTGAAAACACATGGCCCTGCTTATCGGCCATAATCTGTACCTCAACGTGATGCGCCGGCGCGACGAACTTCTCCATGTAGCACTCGCCGTCGCCAAAAACGGCCTCGCCCTCGGCACGCGCCTCGATGAACGCCTTTGCCGCATCTTCCACGCGCTCGACCTTGCGAATGCCGCGACCGCCACCGCCCGCGCGCGCCTTAATGAGCACGGGACAGCCAATGCGCTCGGCCTCGGCCGTCGCCTCCTCGGGACTTTTGAGCAAATCGCAGCCCGGCACGATGGGCACGCCCGCCGCGGCAGCCGTTCGGCGTGCGGCGTCCTTGTCGCCCATGCTGTCGATCACCTCGGCCGAAGGACCGACAAAAGCCAGGCCATACTTGTCGCAGTCGCGTACAAAGCTCGCCTTCTCGGAAAAGAAGCCGTACCCAGGATGGATCGCCTTTGCGCCCGACTTTACGGCACAGGTGAGCACGGCATCGTCGTTGAGGTAGCTCTCGGCAAGACGCGGGCCGCCGATGCAATACGCCTCGTCGGCAAGTTGCACGTGCAGCGCGTCCGCATCGGCCGTGGAATAGACGGCGACGGTTTTGATGCCCATATCGCGGCACGCGCGAATAACACGGACCGCGACTTCGCCGCGGTTGGCGATGAGCACTTTGTCGAACATGAAGCCTTCCTTAACTTTCGTGCATGAGTGCAAAAGACATATCGGCACGGCAGCAAACCTCACCGTTGACGCTCGCAGTACCCGTCGCAAAGCGGAACGGCCCGCGCGCACGCGTGATGGTGCACACCAGATCCACCGTGTCGCCCGGGCGCACCGGACGCTTAAAGCGCACCTTGTCCAGACTCGTGTAGAACGGCGTCGCGCCGCGCGCCTCCTCATCGCCCATCAGCAGCACGCAGCAGTTTTGGGCGAGCATCTCGCACTGGATCACGCCGGGGACCACCGGGTTTCCCGGAAAATGCCCCTGCAAAAAGTATTCGTCGCCCGTAATCGTGATCTTGCCGTGGGCCTCGTCGCCCACTAGCTCGTCTTCGTCGAGCAAAAGCATCGGCTCGCGATGCGGTAACAGTTCTTTAAGCTCTTCTTTGTTCATGGATATCACCTATCCGATCCTCATGAGGCAGCTGCCAAACTCCACGAGGTCGCCGTCGGCCACGCAGATCTCGAGCACCTCGCCGTCTGCCTCGGCCGTCACCTCGTTGAGAACCTTCATGGCCTCGATGATGCAGAGGGTCTCGCCGGCCTTGACCTTGGAGCCCACGTGCACAAACGGTTCGTCGCCCGGCGCCGGGGCAGCATAGAAAACGCCGACCATGGGAGCGGTCACCTCGGTGCCCTTGGGCTCCGGTGCGGCGACAGGCGCCTGCGCGGCGGGCTCCGGTGCGGCAGCAGGCATGGCGACAGGAGCCACCGCCGGAGCAGTCACGGCACCCGGCATAGGCATGGGCACGGCAACCGGCTGTGCGGCTCTCGCGCGCTCGAGCTCGACCGCGGTGCCATCGGGCTCCTCAACGCGCACGCGCGTGAGGCCGCGGTCCTCCATGACATCGGCTATCTCGGCAAGTCTTTTGGAATCCATGCTCTAGCTCCTTGCATATCTACGCAGCGCGATGGCGGCATTGTGTCCGCCAAAGCCCAGATTGGTCGAAAGCGCCCAGGTAAGGTCGGCGCGAACCGCTCGATTGGGCGTGTAATCAAGATCGCAGACGGGATCGGGCGTGTGGTAGTTAATGGTCGGGGGCACCACGCCCTGCTCGAGCGCCATGGCGCAGGCCATAACCTCGATGGCACCCGTGGCGCCGATCATGTGGCCGGTCATCGACTTGGTCGACGAGACGTGCGCGGCGCGTGCCGCGTCCTCGCCGAGCGCACGCTTAATGCCCGCCGTCTCGGACGAATCGTTGAGCTTGGTCGAGGTGCCGTGAGCGTTGATGTAGAGACCCTCGGAAGGCTTAACGTCGCCCTCGGCCACCGCCAGCGATATCGCACGGGCGATGCCTGCCGCGTCCGGGTCGGGACTCGTGATGTGGTAGGCATCATCGGTGTTGCCGTAGCCCACGACCTCGGCATAAATGTGCGCACCGCGCGCCTGCGCGTGTTCCATGCTCTCGAGCACCAGCACGCAGGCGCCCTCGCCCATCACAAAGCCGTCGCGATTCGCATCGAACGGACGACAAGCCGTCGCAGGATCGGGGTTGGTGGTCAACGCACGGCAGGACGTAAAGCCCGCAACGGCATCAGGGATGATTGCGGCCTCGGCTCCCCCGGCGAGAATCGCATCGGCATAGCCATGCTTGATGGCGCGGAACGCCTCGCCCACGGCATGAGCAGACGTCGCGCAAGCGGTCACCACGGGCAGGGTCGGGCCTTTTGCCTTGTGGCGTATCGCGATGTTGCCTGAAGCCATGTTGGGAATCATCATCGCAATCATATAGGGCGATGCACGGCGAGGCCCTCGATCGGCAATCGTGTGGACGTTGTCGACGAGTGTCTGCATGCCGCCCACGCCTGAACCCACGTAGACGCCCAGGCGCTCGCAATCGATGGCGCCCTCGACATCAAAGCCCGCATCGTGCATGGCCTCGTCCGACGCTGCCAGGGCAAACTGGACGCAGGGGTCCAGGTGCTTGGCGTCACGCTTGCCAAAGTACTCGTTGCCGTCAAAGCCCTTGACCTCGGCCGCCACCTTGACGGCAAACGCATCGGTATCGAAGTGCGTGATCGGGCCGATGCCGCACGTGCCGGCGCACATTGCCGCCCAGGTGGCAAGCGCGGTGTTGCCGAGCGGCGATACGGCACCGATGCCGGTGATTGCAACTCTCTGTTCCATCATGGTCTCCTCATCCAAGCCGTTGTGTGGCTCTGGTTTCTACATCGCCATTCCGCCGTCGACGCGCACGACCTCGCCCGTAATGTAGGCAGCCGCATCGCTCGCTAAAAAGCGCACCACACCGGCCACCTCCTCGGGCTGCGCCATACGCTTAAGGGGAATCTGCTCCTCGGTTGCCGCACGCACCTTCTCAGAGAGCTTTGCCGTCATATCGGTCTCGACAAACCCGGGGGCGACCGCGTTCACTCGAACGCCGCGGGGCGCAAGCTCGCGCGCCACCGCCTTGGTCAGACCGATCACGCCC
>DXZN01000019.1:0-7681 GCA_019419645.1 Collinsella sp.
TCGTTAGCTCAGTTGGTAGAGCAGGGGACTCTTAATCCCAAGGTCCAGGGTTCGAACCCCTGACGGCCCACCACACGATATCTCCTCTAAAGTCCGCCATAACGGACTTTAGCTTTGGGTCGTTAGCTCAGTTGGTAGAGCAGGGGACTCTTAATCCCAAGGTCCAGGGTTCGACCCCCTGACGGCCCACCAAAGATTGTTAAGACGGTCAACTTCGGTTGGCCGTCTTTTTTATTAACCTCGCATGAGGCTGAACCCGTAAGGGCACAGACGCTTTACAAGTCGAGCCTGCCCTGGGGGTCGGTGAATCCGTCTGTACCCTCCTTGAGCTTTTTCTCGTCTGCTTTCACGCGACGTTCGAGCTTCTTTGTATCTTCGGCAGGCGGTAGGTTCTCGGGTACAATTCCGCGGTCGATGAGGCTGCCACGCACGCTTGTGTTGTTCTCGACGTGCTCTTGCTTGATCTTGTCCAGACCGTACAGGTCGTGTTCCTCGGCGTTGAAGGCCGTCATCGAGTTCGTAAGGTCCTTTGCTTTGATGAGGACATCGGCTAACCTGTCCGCCAATGCCGCGCTCTTGGGTATGCCGAGCTGCTGCTTCATTTCCGCCGTGCTTCTGCCGCCGAATAACGCTTCATCGCCCTTCGACTTGATGATCGCGAATCCTTTGGAGTCCACGCCGCGTTTGAATGCAATACCCGAGAGCTGTTTCTCTGAATCGGATAGCGAGTGGCGCGCCTGTAAGCGCTGAATCTCTGCGAAGCGCTGCTCTATGAGCTCTTGGCGGCGCGTCTGCACGGCAAAGTATGCTTGGGCGAGTGCAATCTCTGGCTTGTTTGAATCTCCGTTCTGGGCGATTAAATAGCATGCATAGCGCGTAAGCTTGTAGTCTTTAACCGCACGAGCGGCGACACCGGCAGTTACCATTTTCGTGGTGTCACGAAAATGGGAATCAACTGGAGTTTTATTTGTTTCGCACGAGACTTTTGCCCTCTTAAAAACTTCGGCGAAGTTCTCCCATCGAGTGTATCCCATGGGTTCCATTAAATCGCGTGCGAGCCAATACTCAACGCCGTCTTCCACATTGGCGTAGCTATCAAGTTTGACACGCCACTTCTCGATATCTCTACTGTCCATATCTCCTCCTCGCTGGTCTATTGTCTATGCAGGCTTTGCACGCTCTGTATTCGGAATAAGGATACGCTGCCGTGCGGACACGAATGGGCCCCGTGCCACTTCGAGCTCACGGGGCCCATAGATATCGATTAGTTGTGTTCTGCTTTAGATAGGTGTCCAGTTTAATTCGCTCGATAGTGCGAGCCCAGGCTTTCGGTTCGGTTGCGCATGGCTTTGACCATTTCCTGTGCTAGTTGAATCTGCGACTGTATGCGGGCGAGCGCAGCGATTTCGCTGTCGTTGGCATGCGGCTTATTTAGAGCTGTGGCATCATCTTGAATGTTTTCAAGCTCGTGTAGTGCCTCGGATAGGCCTGTTTCGGTCCTGTTGATCATGCAATAGGTGCTCATCGTGTGCCTTAGGCTGTGTGTCAGGCGTTCGGCATCTGTTGCGGCTATGCCGTACTGGGGGAGGGCGATATCCGCCTTCAGGGCTGTCTCGGGCTCTTTCTGTGCTGCTTGGGCTGCCGATGCGCCTGCGATGCGCCCGAACACGATGCCGTTGGCGCTTGACAAGCCACCAATGCGGTCGGCGCCGTGCATGCCGCCTGTCGCCTCGCCGCAAGCGTAGAGGCCCTCAACGCCCGTTTGCGCGGTCTTATCGATCTTGATGCCGCCGTTAGCGGCGTGGGCATACATCGCAACGCGCATCTCGTCAGTCGGGGCGATGCCGTGCTCGTCTTGCAGCCAGGTGGCAAAGGTCTGCACAAACTCTGGGACATCCTCGCGGGGAAAGTCGTAGTGGAGTGCCAGGCCTTCGACACCTGCCTGATCGATGACGAGATCGATGGCGCTGGAAGCCAGGCGCGAAGTGAAGGGACCGTATCCGGAGCGTTGCTCAAGCAGGTCGTCCAGCTTGTCGTCGGCAATATCTACCGGCTGGTCTACATGTACGTAGCGCCAGGTTTTCTCGTTGAAGACCAGGTTGCGCTTGGGCTCGATGAAACCGGGCATCATCTGCATGAACTCTATATTAGTAAGTGTTGCGCCGTGCGCCAGCGCGATGGCCTGCGAGGAGCTGAGCACATCAGCCGACGTAAGGCTGCGCTCGAACAGGCCGCCTGTGCCACCGGTTGCGATGATCGTGGCCTTGGCAGCAAAGGGCACGATTCGATTTTCGGTGAGGTCGTAGAGCACGGTTCCGGTTATTCTACCGTTCGTGTCCTCAACAAGGTCGATAAGCTCATAGCGGGGGAGCAGGCGAATGCCGAGTGACTCGATTCGGGTCGTCAGAGCGTCCTCAAGGGGCTTGCGGGTGAGGCCGCGCCACATGCGCGTCTTGTGGTCAAAGCAGGGGATAAACTGCTTTTGCTGGGCGCTCTCGGCATTTTGTGGGCGTTGAAGTTCAACACCCAGATCCCGTTCGAGCCATGTAATTGCCTGGGGAATGCCGCGGACAAACGTCTGGACAAGCTCGGGGTCGGCGACGCCGCCACCAACGGTCTGGATGGTGTCGATGAGGTCTTGTTCGTCGTCTTCGTTAACGGGTCCGATAAGCCCCAGGCCCCAGGTTCCGGGGAAGAAGCTCGATCCACTCATAGTCTTGCCGGCGCTTGCCACAGTGACGGTTGCACCCGTGCGTGCCGCTTCGATGGCGGCGCAAAGTCCCGCAATGCCAGATCCAATTACCAGTACATCAGTCGATTCCATCGGATTCCTTTCTCGTCCGGCGCATTGTCGCACGGGTGATCGGCAATGGGGCCGCAAAGACTCGGCAAATCGGTAAAGGGCACATATGGCAGGTGGGCGTCATGGGCGTTCTGATGCTCCATTTCATCACATCTCGTATATCGCCCCAACTGATATATTGGCGTTAGCCACCCTGCAGCAGCGCAAACAAAAAGAGCCGCTACCTCGAAAGGTAGCGGCTCCAAAGCTCAACTATATGAGCATCGCACGGGCGCGATTAGGCCTTGAGGGCCTCCTCGACGGCGACAGCGCAGGCGACGGTGGCACCGACCATGGGGTTGTTGCCCATGCCGATGAGGCCCATCATGTCGACGTGCGCAGGCACGGAGGAAGAACCGGCGAACTGGGCGTCGGAGTGCATGCGACCCATGGTGTCGGTCATGCCGTAAGAGGCAGGGCCGGCGCCCATGTTGTCCGGGTGCAGGGTACGGCCAGTGCCGCCACCAGAAGCGACGGAGAAGTACTTCTTGCCAGCCTCGAGGCGCTCCTTCTTGTAGGTGCCAGCGACGGGGTGCTGGAAGCGCGTGGGGTTGGTGGAGTTACCGGTGATCGAGATGTCGACGTTCTCGTGCCACATGATGGCAACGCCCTCGCGGACGTCGTCGGAGCCGTAGCAGTTAACGGCAGCGCGGGGACCATCGGAGTAGGGGATGGTCTCGACGACCTTGAGCTCGCCCGTGTAGTAGTCGAACTGGGTCTTCACATAGGTGAAGCCGTTGATGCGGGCGATGATCTGAGCGGCGTCCTTGCCCAGACCGTTGAGGATAACGCGCAGCGGCTTCTTGCGAGCCTTGTTGGCGTTCAGAGCCAGGCCGATAGCGCCCTCAGCGGCAGCGAAGGACTCGTGGCCAGCCAGGAAGGCGAAGCACTCGGTGTCGTCGGAGAGCAGCATAGCGCCCAGGTTGCCGTGGCCCAGACCGACCTTGCGGTCCTCGGCGACGGAGCCGGGAACGGTGAAGGCCTGGATGCCCTCGCCGATGATGGCGGCAGCCTCAGAAGCGGTCTTGGCGCCACGCTTGACAGCGAGAGCGCAACCGAGGGTGTAGGCCCACTCGGCGTTCTGGAAGGCGATGGACTGGGTGTTGTTGACGATCTCACGCGGGTTGAAGCCCTTGTCGGTGCAGATCTGCAGAGCTTCCTCGAGGGAGGCGATGCCGTTGTCGGCGAGGCACTTGTTGATCTTGTCAGCGCGGCGCTCGTAACCTTCGAACGTAACAGTCATAGTTATTTCCCTCCCTTTCTACTCGTGAACCGGGAACACGCTGGCGACGGAGTGAGTCTCCTCGTCGGTGCGCGGGTCGATGTACTTGGCAGCGTTCTCCCACTGACCATAGTGGCCCATAGCGCCAGCGATGGCCTCCTCGGGGGTCTTGCCGGCCTTGACGGCGTCGGTGAACTTGCCGAGGTTCAGGAACTCGAATGCGATGATCTCGTTCTTGTCGTTGAGAGCCATGCGGGTGACGTAGCCCTGAGCGAGCTCGAGGTAACGAGCGCCCTTGGCCTTGGTGCCGAACATGGTGCCGACCTGAGAGCGAAGGCCCTTGCCGAGGTCGTCGAGGGAGGCGCCCACGGGCAGGCCGCCCTCGGAGAACGCGGTCTGGCTGCGGCCGTAAACGATCTGCAGGAAGATCTCGCGCATAGCAACGTTGATGGCGTCGCAGACGAGGTCGGTGTTGAGGGCCTCGAGGATGGTCTTACCGGGAAGGATCTCGGAAGCCATGGCGGCAGAGTGGGTCATGCCCGAGCAGCCGATGGTCTCAACGAGGGCCTCCTCGATGATGCCGTCCTTGACGTTGAGCGTGAGCTTGCAGGCGCCCTGCTGAGGTGCGCACCAACCCACACCGTGCGTAAGACCGGAGATGTCGGAAATCTCCTTAGCCTGGACCCACTTGCCCTCCTCGGGGATGGGTGCGGGGCCGTGGTATGCACCCTTGGCAACGGGGCACATGTTCTCCACTTCCTGTGAGTACTGCATGCCTCTCCTCTCTATCGTGTTGGCGTCCCGTCTGGGGGTCGTGGCTGGCGATTGCCGGGCGACCCTTCGAAAGGGACATGACATGCAGCCCCTATAATACCGCGAAATGCACGGAATATTCGGCGAACGGCTCAGTTTTCGTAGCGAGAAGTCCGGAAGTTTAAATTGAAACGGTTTAACTCTATGTTCTGTGGTCGCGAACTTCCGTAGAGGGGGTTCGTCTTGGGCAAGCTTTTGGTCAGCTCTTGTAAGCGTTGCAGGGGCTGACCTGTTGCAACGGTGCCGTTCGCCGCCTATTTACTGCCTTTGGCCGCGCGAGTCTATTGTTTTGCGTGGATGTTTTGATGGCACGCTTCAATCGTGCTGTATTGGATGGCAAGCAGATCCCGGCGAAGGGAGCGCCATGCAGCGCGTTTGGAGAACGGTTACCGGCTTTTACCATGTCTGTGCCCGCGGTACGGGCAAGCAGCTCATCTTTGAGGGCGATGAAGACCGGTGGGAGTTTTTGGAGTTGATGCGCGACTGCTGCCGGGAGGCAGGCGTCACGGTTATCGCTTGGTGTCTTATGGGCAATCACGTGCATCTGGTGCTGGCAGATTACGAGGACGCGATGAGCGCGGCGATGCACCGGCTGCTTTTGACGTACGCGCGGCGGTTCAATAAACGCACGGGGCGCACAGGTCATCTGTTCCAGAACCGTTTTGACCGGCGCTCGCTCGATACCGACTGGCAGGTGATGGAGGCTATTCGCTCCGTACACGCCGATCCACAGGAGGCGGGCGTTGGCCTAATCGAGCGTTATCCCTGGAGCAGCTTTGCGGAGCATTTGCGCGCTTACGACGGTGACGCGGCTGATGTCGCGAGGGGATTTTCTGATCCTTCTTGCGTGCTTGAGCTCTTTGGTTCTGCCGAGGGCTTTATTGCCTATTCACTTTCGACGCCCGACGGCGGCGAGCCAGCGCTGGGCGATATGAAAGAGACGGAGTGGGAACGCCACGCCTTTGCCGGCAAGATGGCTAAGGAACTCGGGGTTCCGCTTCGCGGGGTTAAAGCCGCACCGCCGGCGCAGCGCGATACCGTTATTTTTGGATTGCACGATGCCGGTTTCACGGTGCGCCAGATTGAGCGCTATACCGGGATTGGCAAAAGTACCGTCTCTCGTATTGTGCGTGCCCGCGCGCGGACGGCGATGCGGACTGGCGGAAACGTGATGTAGGGTCGCCTGTGCGCCGCAGATGGGGTCGTCCATACGCCGCAACAAGCGTTCAAAAGCTTGGTGCGGCAACTGCACTTCTTAATATGCATAGAACAATCGCCATCTTGCATAAAATAAGGGCTCAGTCCGGGTTTGCCCGTGCCTACCCCCATCTGCGCCGTGCAAAAAATGGAGTTTTCAGCATCGCGGTACTGCCACTACCGTCGCAATTTTGCAACATACGGGCCCCGAAGCTATTTATGCCTGCCGATGCGCTCCCGAAGCTCATGTTTGCGCCCCTGAGACCACGATGCTTGTTCTAAAACGCCCTATATATGCGCCTGGAGACGTTGATTAACGCTTTCGATGCGTATACACACAGCTTGGCGTGCTGAATACTCGCAAAAATGCACGCCGCTCCCTATGGGACCCGTCTGCAGCAGGCGCGAAGCGAATCGGAGCCCAGCTGGATGGGGCATGGGACGATGCTAGGTGTGCTCGTGGCCCTGCCGCAGGCCTTTGGTGCTGTGGAAAACGCCCGTGTTCGCGTCTGGCTGTGTGGTAAATGACAGACGGGGTGCCGGACGCGCGGACTTTGTGCGTTCGCGCTCATTAGAAAAAACAGAGCCGCCCGTATCGGGCGGCTCGGCAATCAAAAACCTTGGATTCGGGGCATACGCTACTGGTTTGCTTGCCCCTCGAGCATGCCGTCGAGGGTGCGCCAGGCGAGCTCGGCGCATTTGACGCGGGCGGGCATGTGCGAGATGTCCTGGAGCTGGGCGGCCTCGTCCAGATCTTCCAGGTCCTCCTCGGAGAGCTGTTCGCCGCGGATCATGGCGAGGAAGAGCCCTGCCAAGCGACGCGCTTCCTCGACCGTCTCGCCGGTGATGAGGTCGGCCATGATGTCGGCGCTGGCCTGACTGATGGCGCAGCCGTGGCCGGTAAAGGAGGCCTCCTCGATCACGCCGTTCTCGACACGCAGCTGCAAGGTGAGCTCGTCTCCGCAGCTGGGGTTGATGCCGTCGTGCTCGTGCGTGGGAGCATCCATCTCGTACTTATAGTCGGGGTGCGAGTTGTGCTCCATAAATGTGGTGGAGGTGTACAGATTACCCATTGAATGTGCTCCAAACGTGATGCAGGCCGGCGATGAACTTGTCGATGTCGGCCTTGTCGTTGTAGAAGGCCACGCTGGCGCGGCAGCAGGCAAGGTTCTCGACGCCCAGCCAGGTGAGCAGCGGCTGCGCGCAGTGGTGACCGGCGCGGATGCAGACGCCGTCCATGTCCATGATGCTCGCGACATCGTGCGGGTGGATGCCCTTGACATTAAAGCTCACGACACCGTGGTGGTTATCCCAATAGATTGAGCCGATGATCTGGACAAAGTCGAGCTGCATGAGCTCGCCCATCAGGTAGTGGACGAGTGCCTGCTCGCGTGCCTGGATGTTTTCGTAGCCCACCGTGTTGACGAGGTAGTCGAGGGCGGCGCCTGTGGCGAAGATGCCGGCGGCGTCCTGCGTGCCGGCCTCGAACTTCTCGGGGACGGGAGCCCAGACGGCGTCCTGCTCAGTAACCGAGTCGATCATCTCACCGCCGGTAAGCATGGGCGGCATGGCGTTGAGCAGGTCCATCTTGCCCCACAGCACGCCGA
>DXZN01000019.1:7691-29653 GCA_019419645.1 Collinsella sp.
GCCCATGGCCTTGTGCGCACTAAAGGCAAAGAAGTCGGCGCCCAGGTCGGCCACATCGACCGGCATGTGCGGCAGCGACTGCGCGCCGTCGACGACCAGGTAGCCGCCGTACTTGTGCACGAGTTTGCCGAGGTTCTTGACCGGGTTCTCGACGCCCAGCACGTTGGAGACCTGTCCCACGGCTAGGATCTTGGTCTTGGGACCCACCTTGGCAAGAACCTCCTCGGTGGTGAGCTGGCCGGTCTTGGTGGGGTAGAGGTAGACGAGCTTGGCGCCGGTTTCGCGGCAGACCTGCTGCCACGGAATCAGGTTGGAGTGGTGCTCCATAATGGTGATGACGACCTCGTCGCCCGGTTCGAGCACTGTGGGCGCAAAGCTCTTAGCGACCAGGTTGAGCGACTCGCTCGTGTTGCGGGTGAAGACGACCTCGTTGGCCTGTGAGGCGCCGATGAGGTCAGCGATCTGCTGGCGGACCTTCGCGATGGCGTCGGTGGCCTCGACGGACAGCGAGTACAGGCCGCGCAGGGGGTTGGCGTTCATGCGCTGGTAGAAGTCGCGTTCGGCGTCGAGCACACAGGCAGGGCGCTGCGCGGTGGCGGCGCTATCGAGGAAGGCGATCTCGGGGTGCTGCTGGAACAGCGGGAACTGGCCCTTGTAGGGGTTGGTCTCGATGTCCACGGTGGGCCAGCAGCGCGAAGCCTCGTCGCTGGCGTCGAGCTCCATGGGCTCGGGGGCAGTACAGGTATCGCATTTAACGTGCTCGGTGTCGATCATGCGAGCTCCTCTTCAAAGTTGTCGATCAGGTTGTTGCCTAGGCGGACGACGGCGGCGCGGGTGCGCTCGTCGGTGGCGGAAAGCGCGGCGTCCTCCAGCTTGGCGCGGATGAACAGGTCCTCGGCGGCGTTTTGGTCAAGGCCACGGCAGGCGAGGTAGAACAGCTGCTCGTCGCGGACGTGACCGATGGTGGCGCCGTGGTTGCCGGCGACGTCGTCCTCGTCACAGAGAATGACGGGAACGGTCTTGTTGTCGACGCCCTTGTTGGCCAAAAGCACCGTCTCGCGTTCGGTGCCGGTTGCACCCTTGCAGCCGTGCACGAGGTCGATGGTGCCACGGTAGACCTTCTTGGACGTGCCGGTCAGCACGCCGTTGGCGTCGATCTCGCACTCGGTCTTGCGACCGCGGTGGCGCAGCTCGTAGTTAAAGTCGCGCACCTGCTCGCGGGCGCCCAGGTAATCGGTATCGATGGTCACCTTGGCGGTGTCGCCCAGCAGGTCGCCGGCAAGGCCGGTGGCGCTGGCGCCGGCACCCAGGACGGTGTGCTGCACGTTGACGCGCGCGCCCTCGTCCAGGAACAGGCCGGTGTCGTCGAGTGCGATCCAGCTGTCGTCGAGTGTCTGCGTGCAGGTCACGTTGACGGTGGCGTACTCGTGGGCGCACACGCGTAGCACGGAGCCCACGACACCCTCGCCGGTAACAGGAGAGTCTAGGGCAATATGCAGGTCGAGCGTTGCCTGCGGGCGAGCGACGACGTCGATGGCGGCGATGGCCGCGGCGGCATCGACACCGCTCACACGCACGGTAACCGTGGCGTGCTGGTATGCGGGCACATCGATGACGATGCGCTTGGTAGCGTGCTCGGCCAAGTAGGCGTAGGCAGCCTCGCCCATGCCGGTTTCGAAGGCTTCAGCAGGGGAGAGCTCCTCCTCGAGCTTGATGGCGCCGGCCTGGTAGACGGAGGTGGCGGGCACGTCGAGCTCGGTCTCGGGCGTGATGCGGGCGCGGTCGGCGGCATCACCGGGGGCGGAGGAGCGGCGCTCGGGGAAGCGCTCGGCCATGGCGTCCATGGCGGCGTCGAACGCGTCTGTCACGCCAATAAACTGCTCGCCCAAGCCTTCGACCTCAACGGCCTCCGCGGGAGCGGCGGCAAGCTCGTCAGAGAGCTCGAGCTTGGTCTGATTCATCTTCAGCCAGCCCCAAGTGGCAGCCGGCATCGCGTTGACCTGCTCAAGGGTGGTAGCAGCGGTGTTGGTTTCCTGTTTCATTATCCGATCGCTCCTTCCATCTCGAGCTTGATCAGGTTGTTCATCTCGACGGCGTACTCCAGCGGCAGCTCCTTGGAGACCGGGTTGGCAAAGCCGTTGACGATCATGGTGCGGGCCTCTTCCTCCGAGATGCCGCGGCTCATCAGGTAGAACACCTTGTCGTCGCCGATGCGGCCGATGGTGGCCTCGTGGCCGATGTCGACGTTCTTGGCGCGGATGTCCATGGCGGGGATGGTGTCGGAGCGGCTCTGGTCGTCGAGCATGAGCGACTGGCAGCTCACGGTTGCCTTGGAACCCTCGGCCTTGGGCGTGGCCACGATGGAGCTGCGGAAGGTCTGAATGCCGCCGCTCTTGGAGATGCCCTTGGTCTCGACGGTTGCCGAGGTCTCGGGGGCGTTGAGCACGACCTTACAGCCGGTATCGAGGTTCTGCCCGGCGCCGGCAAAGGTGATGCCGGTAAAGCTCGACCGGGCGCGGCGGCCGTTGAGCACACTCATGGGGTAGAGGTAGCCCACGTGGCTGCCGAAGGAGCCACTGATCCACTCTATGTCGCCATCCTCGTCCACGCGCGCACGCTTGGTGTTGAGGTTGTACATGTTTTTGGACCAGTTCTCGATGGTCGAGTAGCGCAGGTGCGCACGCTTGCCCACAAAGAGCTCGACGGCGCCGGCGTGGAGGTTGGCAACGTTGTACTTGGGCGCGGAGCAACCCTCGATGAAGTGCAGGTCGGCGTCGTCCTCGACGATGATGAGCGTGTGCTCAAACTGGCCGGCGCCCTTGGCGTTAAGGCGGAAGTAGCTCTGCAGCGGGAAGTCCAACTTGGTGCCCTTGGGCACGTAGACAAACGAGCCGCCCGACCATACGGCGCCGTGCAGGGCCGCAAACTTGTGGTCGGTGGGCGGGATGAGCGTCATAAACTTCTCGTGGATGAGCGGCTCCCACTGCGGGTCGTGCAGGGCCTCCTCGATGCCGGAATAGACGATACCCATCTTGGACGCGGTGTCCTGCATGTTGTGGTAGACCAGCTCGGAGTCGTACTGCGCGCCGACGCCCGCCAGGTAGCTGCGCTCGGCCTCGGGGATGCCCAGGCGCTCAAAGGTGTTCTTGATGTCGTCGGGCACCGACTCCCAGTCGTGCTTTTGGTCGGTGTTGGGCTTGACGTAGGTGACGATGTTGTCCATGTCCAGGCCCTCGATGGAGGGGCCCCACGTCGGGTCGGGAAAACGATTGAAGATCTCGAGGGACTTTAAGCGCAGATCGAGCATCCACTGTGGCTCGTCCTTCTTGGCGCTGATCTCGCGCACGATGTCGGGCGTGATGCCGGCGTCGAGGCGCTCGAATCCCTCCTCGCCGTAGGTGAAGTCGTAGAGGCTGCGGTCGATGTCCGCGACCTCGGTGCGGTTCTTGGTCATTGCGTCGCCCCTTTACGCCTGCTGCTCGGCAGCGGCGGCCTCGGCCTGGGCGCGCTGCTCGGCGGCCTCGCGCTCGAAGGTCTCAAAGCCGTTCTTGTCGATCCAGGGGATCAGCGAGGCATCGTCCTCACGCACGATGTGGCCCTTGACCATAACGTGGACGCGGTCGACATCCAGGTGCTCCAGGATGCGCGTGTTGTGCGTGATGATGAGCATGGAGCCGTCGCAGCTCTTGCGGTAGGCGTCCATACCGTGGCTGACGGTGGACAGGGCGTCGACGTCCAGGCCGGAGTCGGTCTCGTCCAAGATGGCGAGCTTGGGCTGCAGCAGCAGAAGCTGGAGCATCTCGACCTTCTTTTTCTCGCCGCCCGAGAAGCCCACGCCCAGCTCACGGTTGAGGTAGGCGGTATCCATGTTAAGCTCGGCCGCGAGCTCCTTGACGCGACGACGGAATTCCTTGCCCTTCATCTCCAGGCCGGGGCGGCCGGCGATACTGGCGCGCAAAAAGCTCGACAGTGGCACGCCGGGGATCTCGACAGGGGCCTGGAAGCTCAGGAACAGGCCGGCGCGCGAGCGCTTGTCGGTGGTGAGCTCGGTGATGTCCTGGCCGTCAAAGACGATGCGGCCGTCGTTGACCGTGTAGACGGGGTCGCCCATGACCAGGTGGCCGAGGGTAGACTTGCCGGCGCCGTTGGGGCCCATCAGCACGTGGGTCTCGCCGGCGGCGACGTTGAGGTTGACATTGTGGAGGATGGTCTTCTCGTCCACGGAGGCGGTGAGACCTTCGATGGAAAGCAGCGGATTTGCGCTCATGCTGTCCCTCTCTGTATATGGTGTACTCATAGGTGTACTAAACCCTAGGAATCTTCTCGGAATAAAGTTACTATGGGTTCGGCGTTAGTCAAGGGAAAACCCGACTAATCCACTCGACTTTTCAAATTCTGGGACAAAATAACCTGTTGTGTTTGTCCCACTTACTTAAGATTTGGGACAAACAAACCTGGTTATGTTGTTCCAGATGCGATGGGAGGGTAGGTATGCTCATTTCTTCTAAGGGCCGCTATGCCCTCCGGTTAATGATCTATATCGCGGCGCTGGGTGACGCCGAGGGCAAGATTGCTTTGCGCGAGGTTGCCGACCGTGAACATATCTCGCAAAAGTATTTGGAGCAGCTGGTTCGTCCGCTCATGAAGGCGGGCCTGCTTAAGAGCGTGCGCGGCAAAGGCGGTGGCTACATGATGGCCAAGGACCCCGCCGAGGTGCGTGCTGGCGACATCCTGCGCGCTGTCGAGGGCAGCACGGCGCCCGTGGCGTGCGACGGCATCGACAACAGCTGCACCCGCAGCGATTTGTGCTCAACCGTCAAGTTCTGGCGCGGCCTGGACGACGTGATCGAAAAGTACGTCGACGGCGTGACGTTGGCCGACCTGGCCGCCGTCCCCGAAGTCAACTTCAACATCAAGCTGTAGGTTTAGCGCAATTCCTTAAGATTTCGCGGAGGGTTGTTGCCGTTTACCGAGGGGTTGTTGTGCAACAACGGGTGAGCTGCAATACTTAATTCTATCTTTGCAAACTGCACTTTAACTACACCAATGCAGGGAGGATCTTATGCAGCGCAAGCATTCTGCTATTGTCGCGGGCCTGACGCTGGCGCTTTCGTTTGGCGCCGTTTCCGTGCCGGCACCCGCCGCTGCCGAGGAGCCCACGCCGGGCGTTGCCTCGGATGCGACCGATATCGATAAGGGTCTCTATACCCAGCAGTCCTTCTCGGGCGTGCTGAGGTCGGTCCAGGGCGTTTCGTTTGTTAACGTGACCCCCGAGATGAAGTACTTTACCAAGTACGAGAGCCATGGCAACTATAACCAGGGCTTTTCGTATGGCGACGGCTATAACGCGCTGGGTTATTACCAGTTCGACCGTCGATGGTCGCTCATTCCGTTTATGAAGCAGGCCTACAACTACAACCCCGAAAAATACAGCATGCTCAAGGATGCGATTGATCGCGGCAGCGAGATTTCCAACACGAGCAATGCCATGTACGAGAACGGCCAGCTCACCGAGTTGGGCCGTATTGCGCAGGAGGCTTTCCAAGGTGCTTATAACACCGACCCTGTTGAGTTCTCGGCTCTGCAGGATGCGTATGCGTACAACTCGTACTATGCGGTGACCGAGGCGTGGCTCAAGAGCGGCCTGGGCATTGATATTTCGGGCCGTGCCGATTGCGTTAAGGGCATGGTGTGGAGCATCACCAACATGTGCGGCACCGGTGGTTGCAGGGACTTCTTCCGTTGGGCAAACCTTTCTAACAGTATGACTGATCGCGAGTTTGTGACGGCGCTTTCCAACAGTGTGGTCAATAACGTGGCGACCAAGTATTCGAGCCAGCCCCAGTATCATGAGGGCTGGAAGAACCGCTACCGCAACGAGCTGAAGGACTGTTTGGTTTATATCGCCGAGGACGAGGCCGCTGCCGCTGCGACGCCCGTGCAGCCCGAACCTACGCCGGCGCCCTCGCCGACGCCTGATTCGAATGACGACTCGAGCGACGATGCCAACGATGACAGGATGGATGCGCCCTCGACCGGTGCTGACGGTGATGGCTCTGCTGATGGCACTACCAACAACGGCTCCACCTCGAACGGCTCCGATTCAAACGGCTCTGCTGCGGGCGATTCGTCTTCAAGCTCTGCCGGCAATACGGACAGCGACGCTTCTGGTTCGACCGGCGCTGGCACCTCTAACCCATCCACCGGCTCGATCGATTCGTCCGTTGGCACCGGCTCTAACAACGGCTCCGGCTCTGACGCAACCCCTGGTTCCGATGCTTCCAAGGATGACTCGAATAAGGCGCCGGACGTTCCCGTTGCTTCGCCGGACAAGAAGCCTTCTTTCTCCGAGCAGCTTGGTTCTACGCTGGGCTCTTCGCTGATGGCTGGCGTCAATAACGGCTCGACCCAGAACAAGGGCAACTCTGATCAGGTTTCCACGGAAAAGATCGAAGCCGCAAAGGGCGACTCCAAGGACAAGGCTTCCGAGAAGACCGAATCCGATAAGGGTTCTAGCTCTGAGGAGAAGAGCGACAAGTCCGAACAGAAGAAGGACGAGGATAAGAAGTCTGAATCTGAGGAGAAGGACAAGAGCAAGGCCGAGGGCGAAAAGAAACAGTCCGAAGACGACGACAAGAGCGGTGCTGACAACCAGGTCCAAGAGCAAAATGACTCCAAAACGGTGACCACCACGACCACGACGACTACAACTACCAAGTCCTCGGGCGGCAACATGCCCAAGACGGGCGATCTGATTGTGATGGCGAGCCTTGCCAGTGCAAGCTTGGCCACACTGGGCGCTACGTCTATCGTAAGTGGTAAGCATAAGCTCGATCAGCAGAAGAAGGCTTCTGGGGAGGACGGCTTGGAGGAGTAATCTTCCAGATCGTTTTCTATAAGAGTTTGGGACGGGGTCCGGTGCGGCGGCATCGGCCCCCCTTTTTTTGTTGTGCAACGATTTGTTATGCCCCCTCGGGGGGCTGTTGCTACCGCTGCCCGAAACGTTTGCATGTCGATATTGTTGCGCTCTACCCGCTCGCTACAATGGGCATCGTGCTGCGTTAGAAGGAGAGTTTACGGTGTCTGAACAGGTGAATTGTGGTTTTACTCATGCGTTTGGTGCACGGTTGCTCAATCATGCGGATAGCGCAGCTCTACCGGTTGATGCACACGACTTTTCCGATGCAATCAATCGGTGTTTACTCGTCGATAAGACTATGTTTATTGC
Source organism: Collinsella sp. (assembly GCA_019419645.1). GTDB lineage: Bacteria > Actinomycetota > Coriobacteriia > Coriobacteriales > Coriobacteriaceae > Collinsella. The sequence continues at coordinate 14,920 of DXZN01000019.1, forward strand.
CGATATATTGGACAGTGAAGCACCTGTTGCGCTTTGCTGTCGGCCCAAGGGTTTTGGCAAGAGCATGAATTTATCGATGCTCAAGTGCTATTTGGAACGACCTGATCGCCGGCTGCCGGATCGAAGCCTGTTCGCTGGTACCCAGATTTGGCAGGCGGGCGGCGGTCGCTATCGTGATGAGTACGCGAGTTATCCGGTCATCATGCTCGACTTTACAGCTGCCGCTTCGAGGCATGGCGCTGGTGCTGCGGCAGCAATTCGCGGGGCTGTCGTGCGCGAGTGCGCCCGATTACTGCCGCTGCTTGCCGCGCCTGATCTGTCAAGACGTGAGGTTCGTCTTATCGAGAGGGCGGCGCGTGGGGTGGCCAGCGATAAGGAGATCGATGCGGCGCTTGGCGTGCTTATTAAACTGCTCCAGGCAGCTTTCGATGAGCAGGTTGTTCTTCTGATAGACGACTACGACGCGGTATGTCCAAAGCGTTTGGACGCTAAGGACGACGGTAGCGTGGATTCCCTAGAGTCGCTCAGCCGAATGTTGTTCGACACCATTGCCGATGCCGGCGACTCGTTGCGATTGACGTGTCTGATGTGCGAACGCCCCGGTCATGCCGAGTTTGCGTTGTCCCAACGTGGGGTTTCCTATCGGTCGGCGACAGCGTTGTCGAGTTGGTGTGATCGATGGTTCGGTTTTTCGGACGACGAAGTCCAAGTGCTGTTGGATTGCATCGGTCGCAACGGCTGTCTGGATGACGCGCGTGAGTGGCTCGAGGGCTATCTGCTTGGTGGTTTTTATTGCTCGAGCCCGGAGCGCGTGGTGGACTACGCACATCGCGGTTGCGTCGCGCCCGTTCGGGCAGATCTGTATGGTTACGCCGACCGTCTGAGCGCATGCGTCGGCGACTGGAATCTCATGCGCCTGTCCGCATTGTTCGATTTACTTGAGGCGCATGGGTTTATTGAGGTGCCAGTGCATGTGCATGCCGAGGAGGCCGATGCCGCCAAGCCCGAAGATATCTGGACAGCGCTGTATCTGTCTGGATTTCTTACGACGGACATGACGGGGCATTCGGAAAACGGCGCGTGCCTTCGTTCCCTGCGTCTGCCTAACAACGAAGTGCGTCAGGCGCTCCGTCTTGTAATTCTGGAATGGTTTGAGTGCGCCGTTGAGGACGTTGGAGTTATCGACTCGTTCCATGACGGGCTGTGTCGAGGAGACGAGGACGCTGTAAAGCAAGCTTTGAGCTGTGCTATCGGCGATCTGGGCATCGATGTGGGCCAATCAGATATGCCGACAGCCTATCATCTGGTGCTTCAGGGGCTCTGCTTTGGACTGCCTGGCTATTGCAATCCCAGCTCCAAGCGAAGTGGCGTCTCGGATCGCTGGGATATCCAGGTGATTCCCACCGGTCGGGTGTTTGACGTGGCTGACACGTTCGGCATGCTCGATGAGCGACCGCTCATTACGATCAACATGATGTACGACCCTGGCGTCGATGCCCTGGGCCTGGAACTGTTGGCGGTTCAGGCGCTGCTCGAAATCGAGCGCGACGGCATCGATGATATCCGCGTGCCGCGCCCCGCCGTCGGGCGCATGCGTTGGGGCTTTGGTTTTGACGGTCAGCGTGTGTCCGTGGTGTGCCAACGACTGTAGCGGCGGGCGAAAGCCCTTTACTACTCCGCGTCCTTCAGGGGCGGCATGGGCTTCCAGTTAGGATCCTTAACGATCTTGCGGGCGTCCTTCATGCCGCGGCGCAGCGCCGGAATGCCGGTCTTAAAGCACTTGTCAACGGCAGCCAGACGAATGAACTCCTTGCAGAAGGTCGCGGCATTGCCCAGGCGGAACAGCATGGGGTGATAGTCACCGTAGATCTGCATATAGCGAGCGAGGAAGCCTCGGTTGCGCATGATGTAATAGCGGTTGGTGTCGCTCGTGGAGTTGAGTTGGCGCTTACCGGCGATGTCCCAGTTGGAGACGGCGCGGGCGCGCTTGAGCACCACGTCGGCAACCACGGCGGCGGGGAAGTGCTGGCTGGCCACGTAGCCGTAGCAGGCATCGTCGCCGTAGATAAAGAAGCGTGCGTCGGGCAGGCCAATCTTGTTGACCACGCGGCGCGAGAACATGCCGCCCTCAAAGCACAGTTGGTTCATGGTGCGGTAGCCCTCGGGTCCCAAGTCCCACTTGGCGACAGGGTTGGGAATGCCGAGCGAAAGGATGAGTTGGTATTGCCAAAAGAAGGCGCCGCCGTCAAAGTCCAGGCGCGAACCCTGGATGACATCGTAGCGGTCGGTCCACTTGGCAAGACGCTCGATGCCTTCGGGGATGACGAGCACGTCGTCGTCCATCACCCAGAACCACTGGGCCCCCAGATCGTAGGCGCATTTAGTGCCAGCGGAGAAGCCGCCCGCACCGCCGCCGTTTTCGAGCTGCGGGGCGTAGATGACACGGTCGGTGCCGCCCTGCGCGTCGGGCTGCTCGGTGTCGATGCCCCACAGGCTGGCCAGGCGCTCGTTGAATGCGGTGCACATGGCCTCGGTCTCGCGCGAATTCTCGTTATCGACAATCACGATGCGCCAGGGCGTTGCCGTGAGCTCGGTCATGGAGTCGAACAGGTTGGCCAGGAGTTCCTGGCGCTTGTACGTAACGACAACGATGGCGAGCTTATCGATGGGAGCGGGAAGGGTTGAAGGCATGGGGCAATATATCCTTTCACGCGCGGCGGGCGAGCGCTGCGCGGAAGCTATCGAATACGTCCTTGGGACCGTTCTATTGTAAAGGCTCACCGCACCTTGTCGGCAAGCTTTGAATAAAACGCAGGAACCTGCCACGGGTGTAGCGGCTTTGGCGTCTGACGACAGCGTGTCTATTGCCGCTTGAGCTAGCGAGCGATAAGGCTTCTAGCTGCATCGATGATGAGAAGCGCCAGAGCAAAGACGATGCTAATGACGGTACCCGTGACGATACATATAGCTGCCGGGCTGTTTTGGCTGACCAGTATGTTTGCGAGCAGGGTGTTGAAGACGGGACGCCACAGGCTACTGGTGAGCGACTGCATCACATAGAAACCGAGCGTGGCGGTCGATAAGGTGACGATGACACCTGCATTCCGCGGATTGCCTAAGGCCCTGCGTCGGGTAGCCGCAAAGAGCAGGGAGGCTGCAGCGAGGGCAAACGAGATCAACGAGGTCGATTTGTAGGAGAGGACTGCCATCGCCGTGAGGTTGCCGGTGAAGGAGAGTGCTCCTTCCAGGATGGTGGCGAGTGCCAAAATCGCAGCGAGCGACCGCATGCCCAAGGTGCCTGCCCTGTCCGAATCCATGACATCGGTAACGTCGCGGAGCAGACCGCCGATCAAAAACGCGATTACGTACGTGGCAGCGCTCATGAGCTTCTGGAGCCAAGAAAACTCGCCGGCGCTTGTCGTACTCATGGCGGCTATATACCCGTTAACAACAAATGCGAGGATGCCAACGGCGATGACCGTCGTCGTGTAGCTCTTCTGGGAGAGTCGACTCTTAGCCAGTCCAAACCATGGCGCCATGAAGACCGTGGCGGCATAGACCCAGATAAACTCAAGGCCTAGCGTGTACCAGTAGTGCGTGCTGAGGGTAACATCGGGAATGGGGGAGACGACCGTGGACCACGAGAGCGCCACGACACAATAAAACGCAGCGGGCATAACAACCTTGCCTAGGCGCTGCGCCGTCCGTTGCATTTGCGACTTCCACGTTGCCCCACCGTCCCAAGCACGCGCGGCTGAGGCGATGAGAAAATAGCCCGAGATCATAAAGAAGACCTCGTTGGCCCAGCAGCCCAGCAGGTTAAATAAAACCGAGCACGCCGGAATGGGGGAAGGCGGCAAGCGGCGCGTATTCCGGCAAGCCGACGCAGGTCGCTTGGAAGGTCCACTGAAAGGTGTGAAACACCGCGATGCGGGCGACTGCGACCAAGCGCAAGGCCTCGATGGATATGTTGCGTGCGGCTTTGGGCTGCATGACGTCCTTTCGTATCGGATTGCCTCTGCGAGCTCCATAGATTATATAAACGCCCGCTGGCGCGCTGACCCTTTGATACCATGAAACGACAGGTATTTCCTAAGGAGCACATTTGTCTACTAACGTCTCTGGCAGCCCTGTTCTGTCGCTGCTTATTCCCATTTACAATGTTCAGCGCTACCTGCGCGAGTGTCTCGATTCCGCCCTGGCACAGACGCTCAAGGATATTGAGATCATCTGCATTAACGACGGGTCGACCGACAACTCGCCGGCGATTATTCGCGAGTATATGGAGCGCGATAGGCGCGTCAAGATGATCGACAAGGCCAACAGCGGCTACGGCGACTCGATGAACCACGGTCTGGAGATGGCGCGTGGCAAGTACGTTGGCATCTTGGAGTCCGATGACTTTATGGCGTCCGACGCACTCGAAAAGCTTGTCTCGGCCGCCGATAGCAATAATGCCGACTTTGCGAAGGCGAACTTTGATTTCTACTGGTCTAAGCCCGAGGAACGCCGTTCGCTGCACGAGATGTTTAGACCTCAGGATTGTGGCAAGCCAGTGCATCCGAGCGATACGACGCAGTTCTTTAAGCAAAAGCCATCGATTTGGTCGGCCGTGTACCGTCGCGATTTTCTTGAGCGCAACGGCATTACGTTCCTGCCGACTCCGGGGGCATCCTTTCAGGACACGTCATTCGCCTTTAAGGTGATCGCGTGCGCCGATAAGGCTGTTTACCTGCACGATGCCGTGCTGTCGTATCGCCAGGACAACGAGAATTCCTCGGTCAATTCTTCGGCTAAGGTCTTTTGCGTCAATACCGAGTATGCCGAGATCGAGCGTTGGATTCGAGAGGATTATGCCCGTGACCACGCAAGTGATGACGTCGCGCGCATGCTCAAGTTCAATCAGCTCATTAAGTACGATTCGTATATGTGGAACTACGTGCGCTTGGCGCCTAAGTTCTATAAGGAGTTCCTGGTTCAGATGGCCAAGGAGTTCCAAGCGGCCTTGGACGCGGGGGAGTTTTCGCTTGACGACCTCAAGCCGTGGAAGCGCGCAAATCTCGCTGCCATCCTCAAAGATCCTGAGGGCTGGGTTGACGAGCATCCGAGTTTTGCGACGGATGGTGCCTTGGGGCGTGCTAAGTATTACGCCTCGGTTGGAGGCCCAGGCGTGGTTGCTGCCTTCCTCATCGAATCGCTGAGGGGGTAGGTCGACATGGGAGAGACTTTGACCCCCAAAGCGACCATTGTCGTCCCCGTTTACAACTCTGCGCGCTCCATTCAGCGATGCCTCGATTCGCTGTTGGCTCAGTCCGAACGCTCGATTCAGGTTGTCTGCGTCAACGACGGTTCGACTGATGATTCGTTGAACGTGTTGCGCCAGGTCGCGCAGGCCGACGATCGCGTACTGGTGATTGACCAGGAAAATGCGGGTGTCTCGTGTGCTCGAAATGCCGGTATCGATGCCGCCGAGGGCGAGACCGTCTTTTTTGTGGACGCCGACGATTATATCGATGCCCAGACGGTCGAGCGCGTACTGCATGCCATGGAGTCTGCAGATGCCGAGGCCGCCGTTTTTGGCGGCGTCTGTGAACCAGCCGATGCTGCCCCCAAACGCGTCCATCAACTCATGAGCCCCAAAGCCGGTACCTTCGACGCCCGTGATCCCCAACTTCTGTTCCATTCGAATGCGCAGCCCTATGCCTGCCGCGTGGCTTTTTCGCGCGAGCTGCTCAATCGCGAAGGCATTCGCTTCGCCCCCGGTTTGGCTTTGGGCGAGGACGTCGTCTTCCAATTTGCGGCTTATGCGCTTGCCCGCAAGACCGTCGTCATGCCGGACAAGTTCTACCACTACGTGATGGAGAGCGAATCGGCGACGCACGAGTTCAACAGTGCCGAGGCTCGCGCCAAAAAGCTTGACGCCCACATGAGAATGCTCGAGGAGGTCTTGGAGGGCTGGGCGGCCTACGGTCTTTTGGACCTGTGCCCCGGCGAGCTGATCACCTGGTTCCTGGACCTCATTGTGTTCGACCTGGCGCGCTTGGATGCCGATGACTTCCATCGCGTGGCGGCTCGCGTCAACATGGACCTCACGACGTTTTTGGGAACGGAGTGGGCGGATATGCCTGCTAAGGGCGCCGTTCGCCGTGTTGCCCACAAGCTCGTTGCGGCGACCTCGGGCGTTTCGATGGCAGATGCCGCGCTGTTCTATCTTTCGACTCGCGGTCTCAAAGCCTGCCTGGAGCGTTTTATCTAATTCCAATCGCTGCCGCCCGCCGCAACTCGGCTGCTAAAATAACCCTGTTACACGCTATTCAACAGGAGGTTCTCTTGCAGAACTCTGATACCCCTAAAGTTTCGCTTCTTGTTCCCATCTGCAATGTTGAGCGCTACCTGCGTGAGTGCCTCGATTCCGCCGTGGCGCAGACGCTCGAGGACATCGAGATCATCTGCATCAACGACGGCTCCACCGATAGCTCGCCAGATATCATCCGCGAGTACATGGAGCGCGACCCCCGTGTAAAGATGATCGACAAGGCCAACAGCGGCTACGGCGACTCGATGAACCGCGGCCTGGAGATGGCGCGCGGCGAGTACGTGGGCATCCTTGAGTCCGACGACTTTATGTTTGAGGATTCACTCCAAAAGCTGGTCGCCAAGGCCGATGCCGAGCATGCCGATGTGGTAAAGGGCGACTTTTACCTGTATTGGTCCACGCCCAGCGAGCGGCGTGAGCTGTTTGGGATCATCGACGAGCATATGACGGGCGCCGCGTATCGCCCCGTCGATCGCCCGGGCATCTTCTACCGCAAACCTTCCATTTGGTCGGCTATCTACCGGCGCGAGTTCCTCAACGACAATCAGATTCGGTTTCTTCCCACGCCAGGTGCTTCGTATCAGGATGCGGGTTTTAACTTTAAGGTCTGGGCATGCGCCGAGCGTGCTGCGTTTATCGCGGACCCCATTTTGTGCTATCGCCAAGATAACGAGAAGAGCTCCGTTAATTCTCCTAACAAGGTGTTTTGCGTGTGCGACGAATATACCGAGATGCAGCGCTTTTTGGATGAACGCCCCGAGCTTAAGGCTCAGCTTCAGGGTATTTTAATGCGCATGAAGGTCGATACGTACCGTTGGAATGATGAGCGCCTGGTCGATGAATTGCGCGAGCAGTTTTGGGAGAAGGCATCTCCCGAGCTCAAGGCCGATTGGGATGCCGGTCGCTTTGACCTGTCTCTCTTCGACCCGCGTGGCGAGACCGACTTGCGACTGATGGTCAAGTCGCCCCGCGCCTATATCGATTCGCGCTTTGATTTTAAGAAGCCGGGCAAGCTCAATACGTTTAAACACTACTTTAAGATCGGCGGCCTGCCGCTGGTCTGGCGCGTGCTGACGTATCAGCGCGCCTACGGCGACAACCCGCACCCCGATGACGTTCCGGTCGCACAGTAGGAGCACTTGACTATGGCTACCCCCAAGATTTCCGTTGTCGTTCCTATCTATAACGTGGAGGAGTGCCTGGCCTGGTGCCTGGACTCCCTGCTTGCGCAGGACATGCCCGATTGGGAAGGCGTGCTGGTCAACGATGGCTCGCCGGACGGTTCGCGCGATATTGCGGCTGCCTATTGCGAAAAGGACGCGCGCTTTACGCTGGTCGATAAGCCCAACGGCGGCCTGTCGAGCGCCCGCAATGCGGGTATCGCTGCGTCCACGGCGCCTATTGTTGCTTTTTTGGATTCCGACGACCGCTTTACGCCCGATGCATGCCGCGTGATCGTCGATGCCTTTGAACGCGAGGATTGCGACGTGTTGACCTTTGGCGCGAATCCGTATCCGCTGGAGGCGGGGTATCCGTGGCTTAACTATGTGCTGAGCCCGCGCGATGTGTCGTTTGAAGGCTATAGCTCTGACCTGCTGTTTAAGGAAGCGTCTCGCCCCTTTGCATGGCGCACCGCCTGCAAGCGTGAGTTTTTGCTGGGCAACGGGATCGTGTTTGACGAAACCGTTAAGTATGGCGAGGACCAGGTCTTCGATTTTGCCGTGTACGGTCGTTCGCGTAAGACCGCGCTTATCTCGAACAAGCTGTATGACTACCGCGTGGCGCGCAAGGGCTCGCTTATGGACACCATGCGCTATGACGACGAGACGCGACTGCTGGAGCACGTGAAGATTTACTCCGCGGTGCTGGCTGACTGGCAACGCGACGGTCTCGATGTCCAGTATGCCGATGACCTGGCGTACTTCCTATGCGATCTGGTGCTGTACGATGCGCTCAGGTTGCTGGGTTCGGACTGCGGCAAGGTGTTTGCCGCCGTTGCCGCGGCGCTTGCCGGTTCTGCCGTGGGCAGCGATGCTGCGCTCGCACAATGCGCTCCTTCTGTTGCCGCTATGGTGCGTGCGGCGCTTACCAGCAAGGCCCCCAATGCCCGTGAGTGCAAAAAGCTCATGTTCGATTACGACGTCTTGAGGTTTGGACGCCTGGGTGCCTGCAAACGTATGGCAGCGAACGCCCTGGGAAAGCGAGAAGTGTAGATGAGTATCAAGCGTTTGGCACTTTGCCGCAGTCAGGGCCGTCTGTTTGTGCTGCTTCGTTTTGCCGGTCAGGATGTCGCCGCGCTTATTGAACGGGAGGGTTCTCAAGCGTTTGCCCATGCGACGACGAGCGGTTCTTGTGTGCCGTCGCTGGTGCTCCCGGTCGATCATGGCCGTGTGCTGGCGCTTTGCCCTTCCGTTTCCGATTACGAGCGCGAGCTCGCCGTCTTGGTGCTTCCCTTTTTGGACGGCTCTACGATTGACGTCGCATTTGCGTCCGATGGCCAAAAGCTTGGCTCCATTCGCCCCGATAGCCGCGTGGCCAAGCTGGAATCCAAGGTTAACTACAAAGCAAAGCCTGCGCTGTGCGCGCTTATCCGCGATGCGCAGCGTGGCGAATGCTGCGGTCGCTACGAGATCGATGCCATTCGCTATTTGCCGGCAGACGCCGGCGCGGTGTGGCGCTATGAGGTTACCTGGGCGGGAGACCCCCAGTGCACCCCTGAGTTCCAGATCTTCGATACACATATGAACGCCATCGATGTTACCGTGCATGTTTTTGAATCGCAGGTTGACGTGCCGCAGCAGAACGGATGCCGCGTCAATAAAACGTATCTGAGCGTAGAGATGCCTCAGGATATACGGGATTTTGTCGCGATTGCGGCTGATCCCACGGGCCTAATCCAGAGCGGGTTTTGCGCCATGGATGGTCGCCTGTACAACGGCATGGTCGACGACAGCTGGAACCGCATGAAGGACGCGCGTGCAGACGATGCAGCTTATCGACGTTGGTTTGAACAGCATCGCGCAAAGCCGGGCGATTTGGTGTGCCAGCGTGTCGCTTCGGCGGCCTTTGCCTATAGGCCGCTCGTGAGCATTGTGGTGCCGTGCTACAAGACTGATCGGGTCTACCTGCGCGAGCTGCTGGACTCGGTGCTAGCCCAGAGCTATGACAACTGGGAATTGCTGCTCATGGATGCCTCGCCCGAATGGGATGCGGTGGCCACTCTTGCGGCAGACGCCAACGACGAGCGCGTTCGCCGCATCGAGCTTTCCGGCAACGGCGGCATTGTGCTCAACACCAACGCAGGTATCGAGCAAGCGACAGGCGACTACATCGCGTTCTTGGACCACGATGACATCCTGGAACCGGACGCATTATTCCACTATGTTTCTGCGCTGAACAAGGCTGCCGAGGGAGAGCGTCCCCAGGTCCTGTTCTGCGACGAGGACATGTTCCAGAAAACGGGGGAGTGGGGCCAGCCGGTCTTTAAGACGCGACTCAACGTCGACCTGCTCTATAGCCGTAACTGCGTGACGCATTTCCTGATGGTGGAGAAGGCGCTCATCGATTGCATTGGCATGTCGCCGGAAGACGTCGCGGGCGCCCAGGATTACGACCTGACGCTCCGCTGCCTTGCGGCGGGCGCGCGCTTTGAGCATATTGCGCACGTGTTGTATCACTGGCGCGTGCATCCGGGGTCGACCGCCGACGGATCCGCCGACAGCAAACCGTATGCCATCGAGGCCGGACGCCTGGCCCTGCAGCGTCACTTTGGCTCGCTGGGCGTTCATGGAGCGGTCGAGGAGTCCGAAACTCCGTTTGTCTACCGTATGCGCTATGCGCTGCCAGAGCCTGCACCGCTGGTGAGCATTGTGATTCCCACCAAGGATCACGTCGAGACGCTCGACGCCTGCGTGATGTCGATCGCTCAGAAGGCCACGTATGCCAACTACGAGATCGTTTTGGTGGAGAACAACAGCGAAGTCCCAGAGACGTTTGCGTATTACGAAACCCTGCCGGAGCGCGTAACCGCTGCATCTGGTGGCAAGGGCAGCGCGCGCGTTGTGTACTGGCCGGGCGAGTTCAATTACTCCCAGATCATCAACTTTGGCGTTGAGCATGCTAAGGGCGACTATCTACTGCTGCTCAACAACGATACCGAGGTCATAAGCCCGGACTTTATCGAAGAGATGATGGGTTATCTGCAGCGTCCCGATGCGGGCGTGGTGGGTGCCAAACTCTATTTTGCCGATCATCTGGTGCAGCATGCCGGCATTTTGGTTGGCGTGCGTGGTGCGCTTGCCCATGCTAACCAGGACTTCTCGGCAAAGCGCGAGGGCTATCTTGCCCGCGCTGTGCGCCCGGGCAACTTTAGCGCCGTAACGGGTGCCTGCCAGATGGTGCGACGCGACGTATTTGAGCGCGTCGGCGGCTACAACGAGGAATTCGCCGTTGGCTTTAACGACGCAGACTTTTGCCTGCGCGTATGGGAGGCGGGCTACCACACCATCTATACGCCTTATGCCGAGCTGTATCACTACGAGTTCACCTCGCGCGGCAGGGAAGAGGCCAACGAGGAAAAGCTGCGCCGCTGGAAGCGCGAGCAAGCGCTGTTTATGCAGCGCTGGCCGGAGTTTTTCTTGACGGGTGATCCGTGGTTGGGGCCTAACTTATCTGCCGAGAGTGAGTATTTCTCGCTTTAGACAATGGTTTAACTGCTGTCGAGAACCGCTAAGACCACTAAGGGCTATGCCTATCTGGTGCAAATGGTCGGTTACTCCATTTGGCAGCGCGCCAACTTGCATCGTGCCAAAAGTGCCATTGTGAGCGAACACGATGTCACCGAAGGCATTGCGCTGGCAGAGGCTCGTTTTCACGATGTTGTTCACGAGCCCGCGATTTCTGGACTGGGACTTAACGATATCAAATACCTTTTGGCGATGTGCGAGGATAAACAACAGTCCAAATCAGCCGAGATTGCTAAGCGCATGGGTAAAAAGACCAATGAGGTCAGCTCCATTAGGGCAAAATTGCTACAAAGAGAGGTTATTCAGGCACCACAGAGGGGCTACGTGCAGTTTGCCGTGCCGGACCTAGATATCTATCTGCGAGAGAACGCCGAGGAGATTCTCGAACGGTTCTAGGTCGAGTGAGGGCGACGTCATGTTCTTTAAGACTGCTATCAGCGTCGATTGCCATATCGGGTTTTTCTGGGGCGGCAGTCCCCGTGATAATAGAGATGTGGCATTCATCGTCGCCCGCTAATCAGATTTCGTCTATCTATAACATTGCGTGTTTTAATTTGCAGGAACAAAGATATCATTCGCAAAGCGTGAGGGTTATCTTGCCCGTGCACAACTGTTTTCGTTGCTAGACACCAAAAGCAACCCTTTTAGTTGCATGAGACATAATGCAACTGTTTTCGTTGCTATATACCAAACGCAACCCTTTTAGTTGCAAGAGACAAAATGCAACGGTTTTCGTTGCCTGATGCCAAACGCAACTCTTATTATGTAGTTGTTAGCTTTCTCACATTCATTCATTTACAACAGGCATCTACGAATTCAGCCGTCTCATATATTCCTTATAAGGCATGAGAAAATGAACCCGATACATGGTATTCAGCGCTAAAAGAGACGAAATGGACATACCGTCTCTATGCTGCCGATACGGCATCGCGAACAACCCCTTCGCGCGGTTGCCCTTGCCCTTGAGCGACTCAGGGAAGTAGATCTCGTCGAGCTCGCCGCCGCAGCCCCGCCCGGCCCTGAATGGGGGCAGTGGGCCGAGAGGCACTCGATCAGCCTATGGCGCATGGCGTAGGCGGTCTTGAGGCAGACGCGGCTGCGCTCGACCTCGTAGGCGGAGCCGGCCGTGTCGTCGAACGCCGCCGCGCGGATCACGTCCCTGACGGACTCAATCGCGCGGCGGCGCTCGGTCCCGCTCAGCTTCGCCATGTCCCGTTTGAAGGCGATTACCAGGTCCTCGGCGTTCATGCTGCCCCGCGGTCTACGAGGCTAACGATATGGCGCCGTGGGGACAGATGTGTGTCAATCCTGGTCTAACAGAGCTTTTTTAATTGACGCGCCCATATATATCTTTTCTGCATACTCGACTGCTTCTGCAGCCTCTGCGGCGCTCCGTAATTGGTAAAGCGACCTGACAGAGAGTGGAATTCGATGTCATAGCTGGCGTCTTCATCGGAGGACAAGACTGCTTGATGACTATATGTTTTCATCTCTAGCCATCTCAGGCTATTATAAATATATCCGTTGGCAGCTTTTACGATTTCCGGTACGTTCCAATCGGAATCATTTTTTGGTAGTTGATAGACATGACTTCTGCTTCGTATGTGCATTCAGTATTTTTGCACTGGATAAAATCAACTGCATCTAATTTAGCTAGATCGGGAAGCGATATTGCATGGCGCTAAGCTTGACACAGAAAGAAACATATCGGGAGACGCTGGCTAATCTCGTTGCCAAGCAAAACGATGGCGCCTCCATTGTTTCCGCAAAGAAGGAGCTGGAAGCGCTATCGACTTCTCTCGTCCCGCGAATGCTTTACCGCTATCGACCTCCAAGTGAATACGCTTTTGCCGATCTAGAAAACGCGACTGTTACATTTTCTCATCCAAAGGTTTTCAGCGATCAGTGCGACTCGGTACCGATCTATAACTGGAATGGTATAGATGAAATCGAAAGTAATCTCAATGATGATGAACAAGCGTTAAAGATAATAAATCAAATTGATTTTAGACGACTTGCGTTTGTTTTAGGGGTTCTGGGGGCTCCTTTTAATCCAGCAAGAATAGATGAGTTCGAGATACTATCCGATGAGGGAAAAGTTAGTCTTTTTCGCTCGGCTGTTAAAAACTTGCGCTTATTTGTTGGAGGATTTGTTGCCCCAGTTCATCAGAATAGCTGCCGAAATTGTTGTCGCATTTTGTGCCTAACGGACAATCCTAGCGATTCGAATATGTGGAATGTATATTCCGAAAGCCAAACGGGTTTCGTTCTTGCTTACGACAGAGAAGCTATTCGCAATTGCAACATAGCTAACGGAATGCGCACTGAATTATTACCAATTTTATATGATGACGAACCATTTAATTGCGACCCTCAAATTGCTTGGACTGCTGCTAGGATGCTTGGTCTTAATGTGAGCAGTGATGACATGCTTAGTGATCTACGGGCAATTTACAGAAAGGGCAGTGTGTTTGAGCGGGAGAACGAATATCGTGCCCGTCTTGTACCAGAGCCAGATGAGCTTGAGATGAATTATGTACAACGCCCATGCAAGCCGTTGCGAGTTATTCTTGGGAGCAGGATGACTCAAGAGGATAAAGAGCTTTGCATTTGCGCGGCGAATAAACTGGATATTCCTGTAGATGAACAGTGCTAGTTATCCTTTAATAGTGCCGTATAGTCAATTATTTGTCAGCTGAATCGGGCGTCAGTAGACTTCTGAGCTGGCGATTGCTATATCTACGGGGGCATTTCGAAAGATAATTTGGTGTAATTTACGTTAACGGGAGTTGCTTGTCTATGAGTTTATCTTTATCAAATTGGGATTACTACTTGGTTCTTGAAAGAGAGCTTGTTAATTCCTTTAATTATGTTGAGCTGAGCAACGATAATTTCTCAACTTATTCAGTTGAATTTGCAAAGATGCTTTTATCGATTTGTTCTGAATTTGATTCGGTTTTTAAAGATTATGTCGAACTTCGATCCGGAAATAGACCATCTAATATCAAGGAAGCATTCGAGTGCCTGTCTGCTTTGAATGATATTGCCTTTGTAAATGAGGTAGTTGACATTGCGATTAACCAGAGTATTTCACTCAAACCTTTTAATGCGTGGATAAATGGAATGTATGCAAAATTAACTTGGTGGGATAGCTATAACGCTGTGAAACATGATCGTGGTACGTATTTTAGAAAAGCTAATTTGGAGAACTGTTTGAATTCACTGGCAGCTTTATTATGTATCGAAATTGTCAGTTTGAAATGTTTTGGAGTTAAGCGTTTGACTCCAGTTAATCGATTGTTTCGTATACCTAACAAACAACTTTGCCGATCATTGCCGGGCCAAAATGGACAATGGGATTTGGTTATCGATTCTAAGGAGCTGAATGAAACATCAAATATGAGACCTGCAAATTTGATGATAGTGAAGAGCGTGAGCTAGCGATACTTTGGATCGCACAAAAAATAGATGGCGTAAGCGTGGGGGGGGGTGATGACGTCTGCCTGACGCAAAACGGCTTTCGCACTAGAATCTGAAATAACCACAAGGAAGGTTCTTGAGAAGGATGAGGACCGCAATGTAGATCTTAGCGGACGCCGCGCCCGACATGTTCGCTGAGCCCCAATTCAGCGACGGGACGATCGACAGCTGGTGCTTATCCGCAGGCTCTCCG
>DXZN01000002.1 GCA_019419645.1 Collinsella sp.
GTCCATCCTCGCAGTATCCGGTTCTCAAGGTGCACGCTTTGCGGCTGATCCGGTCTCACCGGGCCGCGCGGCAAGGAGATATATTGCCAGACCGGAGGGGCCCCGGTGGCGGGAATCTGGGCCTCCACGGTTCCTACACAAATGAGGATGGGACCTTCTCTGTGAGAGACTAGAAAGAACAGGGCCGCGGCCCCCCTATTAGAGCGGCCCTTCGGTTTTCCAACGGTTAAGCTTCGGCCGCATTAATGGCTGTATACCCATTAGAAATGGGACATAGCAGCGTTAACGAGTTCAAAAACGATTAGTCCAATAAGAGCCGCTGCGGCAAACTTGATGGCATTCGCAAGCTGTGGATGCTCGTAAGCCCAGCCCGTCCTCGTCTCTTCGCTGTCCGCCTTCTTTCCGTCCAAGAAGTCGGATATCTCTTGATACGTCACCAAATCATTCTTCTTCTTGATATGTTCCGCTGCAAGCGCGCAGCACATTGCGCCAGCACCAAAGACGCCTGCCAACACCATCGTCGGAACGCACTGGACCATCCCCCACCCGTGGTTTTGTTGCCACATGAGCCAGGCCATAGAGACGGTAAACGCAAGAAGCCCAGCCAACATCCCCGCACCCAAGCGATAGAGCGTGCCCCTATCGCGTTCAACCCTTTCTCTAATTATTGAAATGTCGCCTTTAACAAGCTCGTCAATCGTTACATCCAGTTGTTCAGACAGCAGTAGGAGACTCTGGATGTCGGGGTAGGTTTTACCGCGCTCCCAATTACTGATGGTCTGACGTGTTACAAAAATGCGCCTTGCAAGATCCTCCTGGGACAAACCAGCATCGAGTCGATACTGTTTAAGGTGTTTTGGCAGCTGCATGGCGTTCCCTTCGAATGCATCTCAACTCTTATTGGGCGGCTACACAACAGAAGCCGGCAAGCAAAGCGTAATCCCAAAATCAAACCCATACGGATGGCTGCGCGCAGATTAGAGTGTCAAAAATCTTTGACACATACGCTACCTGCTCTTTCTTGCAACTCGGACGCTATCGAATTGATCGGTTTGGCTACGTCCCAAATCGATCACATCCCTAATCAATCAAAAAGGGGCGCTTCCGGATTGGAAGCGCCCCTTTAAGATGCAAGAAGCAATTAAGCCTCGAGAGCCTTCTTGGCAATGGCAGCCAGCTCGTTGAAGGACTCGATGTCCTCGTAAGCCATCTGAGCCAGAACCTTGCGGTCGAGCTCGATGCCGGCAACCTTCAGGCCGTGCATGAACTGAGAGTAAGAGATGTCGTTCAGGCGAGCGGCAGCGTTGATGCGGGTGATCCAGAGAGAGCGGATCTCGCGCTTCTTGTTGCGGCGATCACGATACTGATACTGCAGGGAGTGCTGGACCTGCTCTTTAGCATGCTTGTAAGTACGCGAAGCGGCACCGTAGTAACCCTTCGCACGGTGCATAACGGTACGGCGCTTCTTCTTGGCGGCAACAGCGCGCTTAATACGTGCCATGTTCTATCAACTCCTAGACGGTAAAACGAAAAACGGGAACGCGAACTTAGGCGAGACGCGACTTGATGACCTTGCGGTCGGCAGCGGCGATCTCGGTCTCCTGACGGAAGCCACGCTTACGCTTGGTGGACTTCTTGCTCAGGATGTGGCTCTTGAAAGCCTTGGCGCGCATAAGCTTGCCGGTGCCAGTCTTGCGGAAACGCTTCTTGGTGCCGCTGTGGGACTTCATCTTAGGCATGAAATACTCCTTAATCGGTTACAGAACACTAGTTACTTGGTATCGCTTGCCGCTTTATCCTCATCGAAGGCGCCCTTAATCGGGGCGAGCAGCATAAGCATGTTACGGCCTTCCATCTTAGGCTTGGACTCGACCGTAGCGTAAGGCTTGAGATCCTCGGCGAGACGCTCGAGAACGTTAAGACCCTGCTCCGGGTGAGCCATCTCACGGCCGCGGAACATGATGGTGATCTTAACGCGTGCGCCCTTCTTGAGGAAACGCAGAACGTGGCCCTTCTTGGTCTCGTAATCGCCAACGTCGATCTTGGGTCGGAACTTCATTTCCTTGACCTCGACCTTAGACTGGTTCTTACGAGCGGCCTTGGCCTTCATGGCCTGCTGGTACTTGAACTTACCGTAGTCCATGACCTTGCAGACCGGCGGCTCCGCGTTGGGAGCGATCTCGACCAGGTCGAGACCCTGATCGTCAGCGACGCGCTGGGCATCGCGGATGGCGAACAGGCCGAGCTGAGAGCCATCGACGCCAATCAAACGGCACGAAGATGCAGTGATCTCGTCGTTGATGCGGGTGTCATCAGACTTAGCTATTTTCCCTACCTCCATTCATAAAAAAATAACCCGGCGCTTCTTTGCAACCAGGTCGTACACATAGACATCCTCGATACGAGGAAGGGAATCTAAGTTGTATGACCAGTCAGCTGCTCATTGGCGCCAAAAGGTGGGAACCCTCGGGTTCCTCTTTAGGGCATTGCGGGAACAACGCCTTGCGAATAATAACACGTATAGTGCGCTATCACATTACGTACACGAAAAAGGGGGTCTTGACCCCCTTGAACGCTCAGTTGCATGTATGGTGCCCGAGGCGAGACTCGAAGGGCCTTCGCTTCGCGAAGCTCCAGGCTTCGGGCGCGTGGCGCCCTCGCCACGCTCCGCTACAAACAGGCCACAAGCCTGTTTGCTTAACGCTTCGCGCGCTCACGCGAGTTCGGCACGAAAAAGGGGGCCGCAACCCCCTTGAACGCTCGCTTGCATGAATGGTGCCCGAGGCGAGACTCGAACTCGCACGTTGTTGCCAACGGTGGATTTTGAGTCCACTGCGTCTGCCAATTCCGCCACTCGGGCACGTAATGCGTGAGTTAGTTTATCACAGCTTTCTGTTGATTAGTCCGAAAATGGAACTTCGAGCATTTCGATGAGTTCGACCGTGCGGAGCATCTCACGCTGACGGCATCCGCGACCGTCGACCGAAGCCTCACCCATCTGGTTATCGCAAGGGTCCTCGCGCATGCCGTCGAAAGAGGGCTCAAACTCTGCCTGGAATCGATTGTTGGCCACCATACGCCACGGGTCGAGATTGCCAAAGTAGTGATGGCGGCGCCACTCCTCCCCCATCCTGCGAGCAGAAGATCCAAATGACACGTCGGCGTTGAGCCAACCGGTCTGCGGCGTATAGAACTCTGCCCAGTCGTGCGGCCCCACCGAATCGGGCGCAACATACAGGCCGCTCTGCCAACGGGCAGGCACGCCCGCGATACGGCACATGGTGATGAACGTGAGCGCCATAACGCCGCAATCGCCACGGAGCGAATGCGCGCAGTCATCGGCAATAGATCCCAAAAGCAGGTACGGCGGCTGATAGCGATAGTCGATATGCTGCGTCAGGTAATCATAGATAGCACGGGCGCGATCGAGCGGATCCTCGAGTCCGTCAACAACACCGGCCGTCAGCTGCTGCAGATACGGCGTGAATGCAATGTGCGGACGGTCCTCGGAAATATCTTCGGGCAACGGCGCGTCCATACAGGGATGCGCTGGAAGTGCACCCCCATAGATATCGCGATAAGCGGCATCGATTTGATAGCGATAGGTCACCGAGAATGTGCGATCGGTCGAGGAGACCCACGAGGCAGTACGCGCCGAGGCGCTCGCAGGAGCAATGGCCCCCTCCGGCGTCATATCAAGTATCTCGACCTGGGACTGCTGGCGGCAGGCGGCGGCAACGGGAAGCCACGCGCGAACGGTCTCCCCCTCCAAAGCACCGGGGACAGACACGCATGCCTTAAGCGTAATGGTGCGAGACAGCCCGCCCTGCGACTCCATCTCCTTGAGCATCTCGTTGCGCAGTGCTATTCCGTCCGTAGAATCGGGCCGCATGCCGGGAACCTCTTTGGGATATACGCGAAGCGAATCGAGGAAGTTGTCGAGAACGAACAGTTCGCCATCGATAAAGCGCCAGTCAATACGCTTACGGTCAATCAGATCGTCAAACTGCTCCTCGGTAAACTCAGGCCACTCCTCGCGAATCATCGCAATAGCTCGATCGCGCGACACCGAAAAATGAAGCGGCGTCTCAAGCATGCGATACCGCTCGGCACGAACGCAGGCAGCAAGCGAGGGATCGGGATCTTGGGCAAGTAGGCGGTCGCAAGCCTCAATAGCCTGCGAAAGATACCCCGCGTCCTTTAAACGCAGAATCTCGGGTGGCAAGCCAACATCTAGAAAACGGAAGTCATCATTGCAAACATCAACAGAGCAACCAACAGGACCCTCGTCAATAACCTTCCCATCCGAAGGCAGCACATTAATAACAGCCATACCAAACTCCAAGTCATTAGAACTCTTGAAGTCCATTGTAGCGAGATAAAAAGAAAGCCCCAATAAAGGAACCCTCAACACCGATAAACGGTACCTATAAAAAATGAATTCAGCCCAGTAACCCTGTGGCGAGTTAACGAAGGAGGCCCCGTTCACCCGAAGCTTTTCCCATTGCGCGACTTCTGGCGAAGCCAGTAGCCACCTTAATTCAGACTCGTAACCCTGCGGCGTTAAACGAAGGAAGCCCCGTCCCCCGGAACTGTTTCCTTGGCGTGACTTCTGGCAAAGCCAGGTGAGCGCAAAGGAAACAGTGTAGGGGGACGGGGCTTCCGGCGGGAAGTTTAACGACGCTTACGCCTTGTTGACGGAGCCAAACTCCTCCATGAGCTCCTTGGTGCGGGCAACGATGTTGTCGCGACCAGGCTTGAGGAGCTTGCGGGGATCAAAGCCCTTGCCCTGCTGATCCTTGCCAGCCTCGATGTACTCGCGGACGCCCTTGGCGAAGACGAGCTGCAGGTCGGTGTTGACGTTGATCTTGGAGATGCCCAGGGAGATGGCCTTCTTGATCTGATCCTCGGGGATGCCGGTACCACCGTGCAGAACGAGGGGCAGGTCGCCGGTCTGAGCCTTGATCTCGCCCAGACGCTCGAAGGAAAGGCCAGCCCAGTCGGCGGGATACACGCCGTGGATGTTGCCGATGCCGCAGGCGAGGAAGTCGACGCCCAGGTCAGCAATCTGCTTGCACTCAGCAGGGTCAGCGAGCTCGCCGTTGGAGGTCACGCCGTCCTCGGTGCCGCCGATGCCGCCGACCTCGGCCTCGATGGACATGCCCTTGGAGTGGGCAAGCTCAACGAGCTCCTTGGTGCGGTCGAGGTTAAGCTGGAAGGTCTCCTCGTGAGAGCCGTCATACATGATGGACGTGAAGCCGGCCTCGATGCACTTGAAGCAGTCCTCGTAAGAACCGTGATCGAGGTGAAGGGCGACGGGAACGGTAACGCCCGTGGCCTCGACGGCAGCCTTGACCATGTCGGCGCAGACCTTGAAACCGCCCATCCACTTAGCGGCACCAGCGGTGCACTGAAGGATCAGCGGAGACTTGGCCTCCTCGGCGGCCTGGAGAATAGCCAGGGTCCACTCGAGGTTGTTGGTGTTGAAGGCACCGAGAGCGTACTTGCCGGCCTCGGCCTTCTTGAGCATGTCTGCTGCGTTGACGAGCATAAAAGAAACCTCCTGTAAGGTTGCTCCGATAACGCCTGAGATTTTACCACGGCGTACCCGAGCATAAACGTTCGTTTGTTCACGAATATCGTCCAAACAGACTTTTTTTGACCGTTTGCCCTACGGAATCGACCCGTTGGGGAAAAATAGCTTGACGTTTGGACGCTTCTCGTGCTTCAGGAGCTGACTATAAAGCTACACCTGCATGAAAGGGTTCTGCATGAGCTCGCGTGCCATGGTGGTCGAATCGCCATGGCCGGTTAGGCAAACGGTATCGGGCGGGAGAAGCCGGGCGAGCTTGGAGAGCGAGCGCAGAATCGCCGCCTCGTCTCCTCCAGAAAGATCGGTGCGGCCGTGGCTGCCCGGGAATAGTGTGTCGCCCACAAAGGCAATGTTCCCCTGCTCGGTGGCAGCAAACAAGACGATCCCGCCCGGCGTATGCCCTGGCGTCTCGATCACCTGCAGGCAGATATCGCCCACCTCGATAGCATCGCCTTCGGCGAGCAGGCGCGTCGGCTCCCCGGGGTCAGGCGTCTCAATGCCCCACATAGCTCGCTGTTCCTCGATGTTCGCATGCGGCACCGCCACATCCTTGGCACACAGCTCATACTGGCAGCCCTCGCCAACGGTGGTTCGCACGCCGGCAACACCACCAACATGATCGGCATGGCCATGAGTGCATACGGCGCCAAGCACGCGTACACCGGCATGTTCGGCTCGAATATGCTCCACCAAACGCTCGCCTTCCCATGCGGGGTCGATAATCACGCACTCATTGTCCGAAATAACAGCATAGCTATTGGTCTGAATGGGACCGTTTACGAGCGTCTCAATCTCGACCGATCCCTTGGGAGTTAAATCCAAGGACACAGCACTCATGTCCCTCTCCTCTCTATAGAACTCGAGGCATCAAACGATGCCTCGAGTGTAGCGAATATCGATAATGTGACACGTTCGTCGCGACTAAACGCGGCGCTTAAGCTGGGCTCCACCCTCGCCGGGCATCAGGCGGCGCGCGTCGTAGACCGAGTCGACGCTGCTGATAGAGGCCAGCAGCGGATCCAGACCACTCGCGTCCGAGATCTCGACCATAAAGCGCAAGGTTGCAATACCCTCGCGGTTGGTCGACGTGGCGGCGGAAAGAATATTGCCGCCTGCATCGCCAATGGCGATGGTGACGTCCTTGAGCAGGCCCATGCGGTCCAGGCACTCGACCACAATCTCGACCTGGAAAAGCGTATCGGCAGCACCATCCCACTCTACGTCAATCATGCGCTCGGGATGTTCCATAAGGCCCTTGACGTTGGGGCAGTTGGCGCGATGCACCGAAACGCCACGACCGCGCGTGATGAAGCCGACGATGTCGTCGCCCGTCACGGGGTTGCAGCAATGAGCCAGACGGACCAGCAGGCCGCTGTTGCTCTCGCCCTTGACGATAATGCCGTTACTGGCGCTCTTACCGCGCTTTTGCGGCTTGCGGTTGGAGCCGCGAGCGGGCTGCTTTACGACCTCGGCGATAGCCTCGGCCTTGGTGAGCTGTTCCTCGGGCTTGGGGTCCAAGATTTGCTCGACCTTATTGCCCACAGCGCGCGGGGCGACCTTGCCCGCGCCAACGGCTGCAAAAAGGTCCTCGAGCTGCTTGAAGTTAAACTGCTCCGCCACGGCGTTGAGCGCACGCGTGGATCGTGGCGTAGAGATGCCATACCCGCGCTTACGCAGGTCCTTGGCCAGTATATCGCGGCCGGCGGCAGCGTCGTCATCCTTGGTCGCGGCGGTGAAATAACGGCGAATCTTTGACTTGGCCGAAGGTGTCTTGACGATCTTGAGCCAATCGCGCGACGGCTTAGAGCTCTTGTTAGTCAGAATCTCGACACGGTCACCCGTCTTGATCTCGTGCGTGAGCGGCGCCACCGCACCGTTGATTTTGGCGCCGACACAGTGGTTACCGACCTCGGTATGAACGGCGTAGGCAAAGTCGAGCGGTGTAGAGCCGGCACGAAGCGCCATGACCTCGCCCTTGGGCGTAAAGACAAAAATTTCCTGGTCGAACAAGTCGACCTTCAGCGAATGCAGGTATTCCTTGGCATCGGTGATCTCGTCAGACGCCGCCCAGTCGAGTGAGTGCTTGAGCCAGTTGATCTGGTCGTCCAGACGCTGCGCATCGTTAGTCTTGGAGGCAGACGATCCGCCCGACTTCTTATACAGCCAGTGGGCAGCGATGCCATACTCGGCCTGCTCGTGCATTTCGTAGGTTCGAATCTGAATCTCGAGCGGACGGGCCGTGGGGCCGATAACCGTCGTGTGAAGCGATTGGTAGTTATTGACCTTGGGCATGGCGATATAGTCTTTAAAACGACCGGGCATGGGATGCCACAGGGTATGCACGGCACCAAGCGTGGAATAGCAATCGCGCACCGAATGAGTGATGACGCGCAGCGCCACCAGGTCGTAAATCTCGGAGAACTCCTTGCCCTTGCGCTTCATCTTTTGATAGATGGACCAATAGTGCTTGGAACGACCGTTGATCTGAAAGCCCTCAAGACCAATGCGATTGAGCTCATCGGTGAGCGTCTTGATGGTCTCGGCCAGATAACGCTCGCGAACCTCGCGCGACTCGGATACCATGCGCGCGATGCGCTGGTAGGCATCGGGCTCCAAGTAGAAAAAGGACAGGTCCTCGAGCTCCCACTTGATTGAACTCATGCCCAGGCGGTCGGCCAAAGGCGCGTACACGTCCATGGTCTCGCGTGCCTTAAACAGGCGGCGGTCCTCGCGCAGAGCGGCAAGCGTGCGCATGTTATGCAGGCGGTCGGCGAGCTTGACGATGATGACGCGGATGTCCTTGGACATGGCGAGGAACATCTTGCGCAGCGTAAGCGCCTGCTTCTCGTCCATGCTGTCGACTTCAATGTTGGTGAGCTTGGTCACGCCGTCGACGAGCCCTGCCACGGTTTCGCCAAACAGACCCGAAACATCGGCAAGCGAGGTCTCGGTGTCCTCGACGGTATCGTGCAGCAACGCGGCGCACACCACATCGCAGTCCATCTTGAGGTCAGCCAGAATGATAGCTACCTCGACGGGATGGTTAATGTACATCTCACCCGAGCGCCGCTTTTGGTTGCAGTGCTTCTCGGCAGCAAAGCAGTAGGCCTGCTCCACATTGGAGAAGTCGTCCTCGTTCATATATTTGAGGCACAGACGCTCCAGCTTGTCGTAGCTGTCCGCCATAATCTCGGGCGGCAGCTCATCGGCATGTTTATAGTGCTCCATCTCCGAAAACGGCTGGAGGGTGGAATCATGGGCGGTACGGGCTGCGGCGTCCATCGAGGTCCCCTTCCCCTAGGCCCGCGGTACGATCGGGCGGTTAACTTTGGCTAGCATATCAGAAGCGCACGAATCGAGTGCCCAGCTCCGAAAAGCCGTGAACTCCATGCGCGAGCGCAAGCCCTCCAAATAGCGAATTGACCTGCTTAATTGCACGCGACCGGGGTTTTCCGCCATCGCGATGCGACGCGTATCGTCAAACCCCGAAACGCGGCAGAAACCGAGTTCTTCGAAGATTCCCAGGCCGCTTTCCACCGAGCGCTCGTCGACCGGCGTGCGGGCATCGATGGCAAGACACATCTGCGCAATGTCGATATCGCTCGCGCAGAATGAATCGTCCCCCGTCTTGCCACGGTTGGAGCGCCACATGGTCTGCAGCGCTCGATAGAGAGTGACAAGCTCATCGCGCTCGGGCGCGTAACAATCGAGCAGGCGCTCATTAATACGAGCGTCACGCGACGAATAGAGCAGGTGAATCACGGCGGGCTGTCCATCGCGGCCGGCACGGCCACTCATCTGGTTAAACTCAATCGCACCAAACGGCATGTGGTAGAGCACGACATGACGGATATCGGGCAGGTTGACGCCCTCACCGAAGGCAGAGGTCGAAACGATGCAACTGAGGCTTCCGTCGCGAAACGCTTCCTCGACACGGCGGCGATCGGAGCGCGCAAGCCCGGCGTTATAGAACGCAATATGGGTCGCGCAGTCGGGCACGCGTTTGCGCAACGTCTTGGCAAGCGCCACGGACTGGTCGCGCGAGTTGACGTAGATGACGGTCTTCTCCCCCGTCGCCACGATTGACACCAGGCGATTTTCGCGGCTCGCAAGGTCACGGTCGTCCTCGAGTTGCAGGTTCTCGCGAACGGTCTCGTCGACCACCGTCCTGGTAATCGGCAATACACGAGCAAGCTCCGCCACGACCGGGGCCGTCGCGGTAGCCGTTGCCGCCATGACAACGGGGTCGCCCAGGGCTTTGAGAATATCGGGCATGTCGAGGTAGGCGCTCCGGTCGCCGCCTTTGGCAAGACCGGCATGGTGTGCCTCATCGATAACGACAAAGCCAATACGTCCAGAACGTGCAAAGCGATCGCGATGGATAGACAGGAACTCCGGCGTCGTGAGAACGATGCCGGTGCGGCCCGAAGCCAGGCCGGCAAACACGTCATCGCGCGCTGCCTCCACGGTCTCGCCGGTCAACACGCCCACGCCAATGCCGAGCGCAGCCATCGTCGACGAGAGGTGATAAGCCTGGTCGGCAACGAGCGCGCGCAGCGGATAGACAAAGATGCTCGCCCGCCCACGAAGGACCGCCTCGCGCGCGGCGTGCACATGGAAGATGAGCGACTTGCCGCGCCCCGTCCCCATAACGGCCAAGACGCTCTGGTGGTCGGCGAGCGCGTCGAGTGCCTCGACCTGCGCGCGATGCGGCTGGTTCGAGCCGATAAAGCTATGGATAAGCGAGCGCGTGAGCTCGGTATAAGAAAGCTGGGCGAGCGTCTCACGTTTACGCGACTCCAGGCGCAGGCCAGAATCCGCTGGTTGCACGCCGCGGCGAAGCTCACATGCCGGATCGTCGATATTGGGCGCCGCGGTATCGCGCACCAAGACATCTTTAATCATGAGCTTGGGCTTCACACGTCCCTGCCAATGTTCGGCCACGGCCTCGAACACCAAGTCGACGGCACTGTCGCAATTGATGAGTTTATCGATCTGCGGCACGCGGAACATGATGGCCGGCACGCTCGCGGCGCCATCGGTCGCCACAAAGCGCATGTGCTCGCCGGTTTTGCCCACCACGGCGCGATCGCACATCGTCACGCCCTCGGCGGCCAGAAGCGGCACCTTATTGCCCTGGCCAAACGGCTCAAGACGGGAAATCTGCTCGATGGTCTCGATATTCAGCTCGGAGAGGTCAACGGTGGCGGCAACCTCGTCAGTGTCCTCAAAGTCATCGGCAGGAAGCTCCGATAGCACGGCCGAAAGGCGACGGCGGAACTCATCGAGCTTGGATGCCTCGATGGTCACGCCCACCGCACCGGCATGCCCGCCGCGACGAATCAGCAGGTCGGAGCAGCGTTCTACGGCGTCGAACAGGTTGACTTTGCCCACCGAGCGACCCGAACCGCGAGCGATACCGTCCTCGATCGAGAACAGCAGCGCCGGCACGTGATAACGGTTGGTCAGGCGGCTCGCCACGATGCCCTTGACGCCCTCGTGCCAACCTTCGCCGCCCACGACAATCGCGCGCCCGCCGTCATAAGTCTCCTCGACCTTCGCCATGGCATCGCGCGTAAGCTCGGCCTCGATCTCGCGGCGTTGGCGATTGATTTCCTCGAGCTCGGCGGCAAGCGCGCTCGCTTCGATGGGGTCGCGGGCAAGCAGCAGGTCGAGCGCCAGCTTGGGATCAGCCATGCGGCCGGCAGCATTCAGACGAGGGATGAGCGAAAACGACAGGCCGTCGGCCGTAATGGTAGAAAGGTCGGCCTTGGCAAGTGCGGCAAGCGCGATATAACCGGGGCGGGCCGTCACGCGCATCTGCTGGATGCCCTCGGCGACCAGTGCGCGATTCTCGGGCGTGAGCGGCATCATGTCGGACACGGTGCCCAGCGCCGCGACCTCTATCAGCGAACGCCAATACGACGGCTTGCCCAAACGCTCGCCCAGGACCTGTACCAGCTTAAGCGCCACACCGGCACCGGCAAGCTCGCGCGAGGGGCCCTCGTCCTCGAGCTTGGGGTCGGTCAGGGGCACGCCCTGCGGCACCTGGTCGGACGGCTCGTGATGGTCCGTGACCACCAAATCAATCCCCAGGCTCTCCAGGTAGGAGACCTCTTCCTTGGCAGCAATACCGTTATCGACGGTCACAATCAGGTTGGGTTGAGCAAGCTCGTTGACGCGGTCGAGCGCCGCACGCGACAGGCCGTAGCCCTCGTCAAAGCGGTGCGGAATAAACGGCGTGACGTTGGCGCCAAACGAACGTAGCGCCTCGGTCAACAGACAAGTCGACGTAATGCCGTCGACGTCAAAATCGCCAAAGACGGCGATACGCTCGTGGTTGCGAATAGCACGCTCAACGCGGTCGGCGACGACCGCCATGCCCGGAATAACAAGCGGGTCCGCCCAGTCGCGATCGAGCGAAGGCGTCAAAAACAGCTGGCCTTCCTCGATGGATGTAATGCCGTGCGCAACCATAATGCGCGCCACCAGCCCGGGTATGCCCAGACCAGCCGAAAGCTCCTTTTCGAGCTCGGGATTTTGCTGAGCGACCGCCCAGCGATGCGTCGTCTTAAGCGATGACATAGGCGCCCACCCCCGATAGGGGCAGGTCGCCGCGATACCTCTCACGGTTCATAGCGATGAGTCCTCTGTGTATGCCCGCTTCGGCAGGCAGATCTGTTGAACGGATTTATTATACCGTGCGGCACGGACGCAGAGCCTCGCGGCACGCCCTGGTTTCGGTAAACGAGGCCGGTAATAGCCTCGAAATAATCGAGCGTTTCTGACGCACGGACGCATGCGAGCGTCTAGCATATCCATTCAAACGAGCTCGCGGATAAAGGGAGTCACGGGGCATATGAAGCAATGGGTTGGACTGGGAAAGTTCCTCGCGGGGCATATGCAGGTCATCGTTCCGATTTGCGTAACGCTCGGCGTGCTCTTTCCCCAGCAGATCGGCGTACTCAAGCCCATCGTTCCCGCCCTCTTCGCCTTTATGACGTTCCAAGGTGCGCTCAGCAACACCTTCCACCAGGTCGCTGAGGTGTTCCGCCGTCCCCTGCACCTGATTTTGGCGCTGCTCGTCTCGGCGGTGCTTATTCCCATAGCAGCCTATGCCATGGGATCGCTGTTCTTTGGCTCCAATCCCAACCTTGTCTGCGGCATCGTGCTCGAGTACAGCGTACCCGTGGCGGTCACTGCCTTTATGTGGATTAGCATGTTCGGCGGCAACGGCCCGCTCGCGCTCACCATCATCCTGACGTCCTCGGTTATCTCGCCTGTGACGATTCCGCTCACGCTGAAGCTCTTGCTGGGTGCCACCGTCTCGATCGATGTGCCGAGCATGATGCAGGACATGGCCTTTATGATCGCCATCCCCGCCGTGCTCGGCATCGTGATCAACGAGCTCACACGTGGATGGGGACACGAGAAGCTCTCCCCCGCGCTCTCGCCCGCCTGCAAGTTCATGATGATGGGCATTATCGCCTCCAACTCCACCGCCATGAGCGAGTACGTCCTGCACATGAACGCGATGCGTCTGGAAGTCGCCCTCTTTATTTTGACCTTCGCCATCAGCGGCTTTGTCGTCGGTTTTCTGGTCGCCCGTGCGCTGCATCTGCCATATAGCGAGACGACTACCATGTGCTTTACCTGCGGCATGCGTAACATCTCTTCGGGCGCCGTCATCGCCACACAGTACTTTCCAGGCGAAGTCGTGTTTCCCGTCATGTGCGGAACGCTGTTTCAGCAGATACTCGCCTCGTTTATCGGGCATCTCTTTGAGCGTCTGACCGGCGAGGAGCGCGCCGCCCAGCGCAAGCGTGTCGAGGCCGGCCGCGACGCCATGGCGCGCTAGACTGTCCGCATTACACGGGTGTTAATCTTGCTATACGAGCGTTTCCAGATGCGCACGCAAGCGCTCAGCATCGATATCGAGCGTTGTCTCGGCATTGACCTGGGCCAAACGATAGCCGACAAAGTAGGGCGAAACCACCCAACGCGGCAGCGCCTTGGCAATGGTCCGACCGCCCAGGTGATAGAAGAACAAGTTGTACGACTCTGCGCGACCACCGTGGTGCTCGTTCAGGATATAGCGCAGAGCCACCTGGATCGCATCGGCGAAGAGATCTGCCTCGGCTTGGTCTCTTGTGTCATCGCTGGCGGCGATTCCCTGCGGGGCTGAAACGTTGACCTCAAAGAACCCCATGATCGGTTCGGTTGAGATGTTGGCCGCGATTCTCCCCTGTTGCCAGACATTGATGCCTTCGAAATTGGCGGAAGTCAACGAAGCATAGCCGTCTTCCTGCTCCAAACCCACAATCTGCATGTGCGGATGAACGAGACTACCGCCCGAGAGAGGACCCTTGTTCTTGTACATGAGCACGCTTCGATACTGCCGTGAATCGATCATCTGCTGCCAGCAATCCAGGGCAAACCTCATCACATGGTGGAGTTCATCTGGCTCATAGGTCACCAGGTCGGCATCGTGATCGGCTGACTCGATCAGCACGGTTTGACGGGTGGCGCGCAGGGTTTTGAACTTATTCTCGAGCCAGATGCAGTCGCCGTCGCGCCGGATGATATTGGCGAGTCCCTCGGTATCGCAAAAGGGGCACGCGGTGCCAGGGCGCCGGTTGTCGTCGGGCTTGCCGCTCGCCTGCTGAACGTCAAATACCAGCGCCACGGGTTACGCCTCCAGCGGCACGATCTTGGTGCCATGGAGCTCGGAGACGCTCAATGCCGCCGCCACGGTATCGCGGTTGGCCGTAGAAATGCCGCCGCCGGGAAGGATGGTCAGGCGGTCGCCCGCATACTCGACAAGACGCGACAGGTGCTCCAGGTTGTCCTCGATCGGCGTTCCGGCAGCACCACCATGCGTCAGGATGCGCGTGATGCCGCAGTCGGCGAGTGTGTCAATGGCGTCCAGCTGAGCCTCGGGCGAGAGCTGGTCAAAGGCCATGTGGAAGGTGATATCGATGGCCCCGCGCTTGCACTCCTCGGTCGCGCAGCCCGTAGCCATCACGAGGGCGCCGAGGGTGAGCTCGTCGAGCGCCCAGCCGCCGGCACAGGGCTTGCAGCAGCCAAAGACCAGGCCGTCAACGCCGGCGCTCACGGCAAGACCCAAGTCCATCTCCATCATGCGCAGCTCGTCCTGGTTGTAGTGAAAGTCACCGCCACGCGGGCGAATCATGCACATCACTCGCGCGTCATGCTCGTGAGCATAGCTGACCGTAGTGCTGATAACGCCGGCCGAGGGCGTGGTACCACCGACGGCAAGGTTGTCGCACAACTCGATGCGCTTAGCACCGGCATCGATAGCCGCCGGCACACGCTCAAAGTTCTCGGCACAAAACTCGTACAGCATAGATAGCCCCCAGGAGACATTTCGATTTCCACACGGCATTGTCGCACGTTAAATAGCAACCCGCACGATGGAACAAAACCTTGACAAGGAGTGTCCCAAAGTGCCGGCACATAAGGAACGTCCCCAGGTGCCACCTTGAGCGATGGGTACTCATTTAAGTACGTCCCCAATGAGTACCCGCAGGGGACAGACAGACCGGACTCCCTATACGACAACTGTTGACATCATATACTATGTGTCATATAGTAGGTGTTACACAGTATACTACGAAAGGAGGTGTGCGGATGGAGGCACAGATGAAGCGCGGCTTCCTCGAGGCCTGCGTGCTCGCGGCCGTCTCGGGCGAGGAATCCTACGGCTATCAGATCGTGAAGGACGTGCCCGCGAGTATGGGGCTCACGGAATCCACGCTCTATCCGTTGCTCAAGCGCCTGGAGAAGGCGGGCTGCATCACAGCGCGCTCCGCCGAGCACAACGGGCGGCTGCGGAGGTACTACCGCATCACGGACGCCGGGCGCGAGCGTATCGCCGAGTTCCTCGCCGAATGGCCATCCGTGCAGGAGATCTACCGTTACGTGGAGGGGGCGCACCATGACGCGCGATGAGTTCTTGAACCGGCTGGGCGAGCTTCTGGCCTGCCTGCCGGCAGATCAGGTAAAGGAAACGCAGGAGTTCTACGCGGAGGCCATCGCCGACCGTATGGAGGACGGCATGACGGAGGCCGGGGCTGTGGCCGCCATGGGCACGCCCGGTGAGGTCGCCGAGGCAACGCTCGACGAACTGCCCGCCGTGCCGCGCGCGATCGCGAGGACCAAGCGCAAGAGCACGGCACTTCTATGGGCGCTCGCCATCGTGGGCTCTCCGGTATGGATTCCGCTGCTGCTCGCGTTCGTCGCCGTTGCCGCTGCAGTCTACATCTGTATTTGGGTTCTTGCGCTCTGCGTGTGGATCGTGGCCGCGGCATTCGGGGGCGCGGGCCTGGTAGGGCTCCTGTTCGCCGTGGACGGCATCATTATCGGGCATGTTCCGTACGTTTTGGCCTCGATGGGAATGGGATTCGCTTCCATCGGTGTGGCGCTCCTCACGGGAGCCGGCGCCTGGACGGCGTCCAAGCAGATCGCGCGCCTCTCTGCCCTTTGGGCGAAGAAAGCCGTTTCGCCCTTCTGGAAAGATCGAGGCAATAAGAGCCGCATGGGCGCCGAAGCGGCGCCGCTCACGGCATAGGAAGGAGTGCAAACATGTCCAGCGTAAAAAGGATTTACCTTGCCGTAGCGGGTGGGCTTGTTGCCACGGGGCTCGTCCTGGCTGCTATCGGATTTGTGGCCTCCGGCTTTAACCTCGCTGTGCTCAACACGCAGATCGACCTGCGCGATGACACCATCATTCTGGGTGGTGTTGAAATAGACGACCCGACAGGGCTTCCACTCATCGAGCAGCTTGCCGAGGTCGGCGAGATCCATATTGGATCTGCAACGACTGGTTCGTCTTCTCCTCGCAAATGATCGAGCTCGTAGCAGCCGTCCCCCCCCTTCGGGCGCACCACGACGGGCATGAGCACGCCGCGCTCGGAGCCTTTTTGCGAGACCTTCCGTCACGCTCTTCCTGCGTGGTGAACCGGTCATCGACCGACGAGAGGCTGATGGGAATCTCTCGACTTCGGGCCAATCCCGCTCACCGATCTGGTCTTCCTTCGTGATGCGCACATAAGCGAGCAGACACCGCGCAGTGCTTCAGCGCGGCCGCACTTCCACGTCTATGACGGAGGTGCCCGGCGGCGTCTTGGCAATCCCCTTGTTTGCAGGCGTTAGCGCGTGGGGATCGCCCACTCGGGGGTCGAGGCCGCCGAGGACGGCGGCGAACCTCGCGGTGTCATTCGACATCGCGAGGTTCCCGGACCATGACCACCTGGCCTCGTACCGCGGCATAGCCCCAAGGGTGAGGAGCTTCGGCACGTCGATCAGGGCGCCCGCGCAGCGTCGGCCGGTCCGCCGTTCGGCAGAACGGCGGAAGTCCCTAGCCGCCCAGGTAAGCCTTGCGGACGTTGTCGTCGTGCAGGAGCTCTTGGCCGGTGCCGGTCATGGTGATCTTGCCGGTCTCGAGCACGTAGCCGCGCGTGGCGATTGAAAGCGCCATCTGGGCGTTCTGCTCGACCAGAAGCACCGTGGTACCGGCCTTGTGCAGGTCCTCGACAATCTGGAAGATCTGCTCAATCAGAATCGGCGCCAGACCCATGGAAGGCTCATCGAGCATGAGCAGCTTGGGGTTGCTCATAAGGGCGCGCCCCATAACGAGCATCTGCTGTTCGCCGCCCGAAAGGGTGCCGGCGACCTGGCGACGGCGCTCCTTAAGGCGCGGGAACTGCTCGTAGACGCGCTCAAGGCCCGGAGCCACCGTGGACTTGGGCTGCGTGTAGGCGCCCATCTCCAGGTTCTCCTCGACCGTCATCTGCAAAAAGGCGCGACGGCCCTCGGGAACCTGGGCCAGGCCCTTGCCCACCAGTTTATCGGCAGGCGTATGGGTAATGTCCTCGCCCATAAACTTGATGGAGCCGGTCTTGGAACGCAGCAGGCCCGAGATGGTTTTAAGCGTCGTGGACTTACCGGCGCCGTTCGCGCCGATCAGGGCCACGATCTCGCCCTCGTTGACGTTAAAGGAGATGTCCTTGATGGCGTGGATAGCGCCGTACCAGACGTTGATGTTGTAGACGGAAAGCATCGGCTCTGCCATTTAGTTCTCCCCCTTATCCTGCTTGCCCAGATATGCCTCAATTACGGCATCGTTGTTCTGGATCTCCTCGGCCGTGCCCTTGGCGATGACCTTACCAAAGTTGAGCACGCAGATGCCCTCGCAGATGTTCATGACGAGCGACATGTCGTGCTCGATAAGCATAATGGCGATGCCAAAGGTGTCGCGGATCTTGACGATGTTCTCCATGAGCTCCGCGGTCTCGGACGGGTTCATGCCGGCGGCAGGCTCGTCGAGCAGCAGCAGTTTGGGGTTGGTGGCAAGCGCGCGGACGATCTCCAGACGACGCTGGGCGCCGTAAGGCAGCGAGCCGGCCTGCTCGTTTGCCAGGTGCTCCATATCAAAAATGGACAGCAGCTCCATGGCGCGCTCGTGGGCGGCCTTCTCGTGCTTCCAGTACGTCGGCAGACGCAGCACGCCCTCAAAACCAGAGTAGCGCTCCTGGTTGTGCAGGCCGACCTTAACGTTGTCCTCCACCGTCATGGTGTTGAACAGGCGAATGTTCTGGAACGTACGGGCGATACCCATACGGTTGACCTGATAGACCGACTTGCCCGAGGTGTCCTCGCCGTCGAGCAGGATAGTACCGTGCGTGGGCTGGTACACCTTGGTGAGCAGGTTGAAGACCGTGGTCTTACCGGCACCGTTGGGACCGATCAGACCGGCGATCTCGGTCTTACCGATGGTCAGACTAAAGTCGTCGACTGCCTTAAGGCCGCCAAATTCAATGCCCAAGTGGATGCACTCGAGCGCCGGGCGCTGGCCCAGGTCGCGGTCGGGAACGATGGCGCCAGAAGGATACGGGACCATCTTGCCCTTGTTGAACTCAAACTTACTGGGCATCGGCTGCCACCTCCTTCTTGGAAGCAAAGCGGTCCTTAATGCGTGCGAAGAACGACTTGAGCTGCGGGTTGTTGGTAAAGATCATGACCAGGATCAGCACGATGGCGTAGATGAGCATGCGGTAGTCCGAGAACTGACGGAGCAGCTCGGGAAGCACCGTGAGCAACGCCGCCGCGATGACGGAGCCGCGCATATTGCCCAGACCGCCAAGGACCACGAACACCAGGATGAGGATGGACGTGTTGAAGTCGAACTTGGTGGCGGAGAGCTGCGAGAAGTTACCGCCGAAGAGAGCTCCGGCAGCACCGGCAAGGGCAGCGGAAACCACGAAGGCGATCATGCGGTACTCGGTGACGGAGATGCCTACGGACTCGGCTGCAATCTTGTTATCGCGCACGGCCATAATGGCACGGCCGGTACGGCTGCGAACCAGGTTGAGTACGATCACGAGTGCGACCATGACCAGGATGGCACCGGCGAGGAAGGTCGAGTACGTCGACACGCCCGAGGCGCCCTGGGCGCCCTTGATGATGGCGGTGCCGTCCTCGAGCAGGTGCAGGTCGTCGATCGTGGAGTTGCCCGTGATGTTAAAGATCACGTGCAGACCGCGGGAGTCGACGCCCACAATGAGGCAGGTGACGATCTCTTTGATGATCTCGCCAAAAGCCAGGGTCACGATGGCCAGATAGTCGCCGCTCAGACGCAGGACCGGGATACCGATCAAGAAGCCCAAGATGGCAGCGGCGATAGCGCCGACCACGATGCTGATGATCAGGCGCATCGGATCGGACGGGACGGCGCTCTCCAGCGCGACCGCGGTGACGATGCCCGTGTAGGCACCGACGCTCATAAAGCCCGCGTGGCCCAGCGACAAGTCGCCCGCGATGCCGACGACGAGGTTGAGGGAGATGGCCATGACGATGTAGGCCGTAATGGGAACCAGCTGACCGGCGATCATGCGCGGGATCATGTGGTTAGACTGCATAAAGAACACGATGGCAAATGCCACGATGCACATGGCGTACGTAACAAAGTCGTGACGCGTCTGCTTGTCTTTAAGAAACTTCATAACGCTCACCTACACCTTCTCGGGGACGTACTTGCCCAAGAGGCCGGCAGGCTTGACGAGCAGGACGATGATCAAAACACCAAAGACGATGGAGTTGGCAAGGCTCGTGGAAATGTAAGCCTGCGCCATCGCCTCGATGATGCCGATGAGAATGCCGCCGACAAAGGCACCGGGGATGGAGCCGATGCCGCCGAAAACGGCAGCGTCGAAGGCCTTGATGCCAGGCATGGCGCCCGTGGTGGGCTGCAGGACCGGCGAGTAGGAGCACAGGAGCACACCGGCGATGGCGGCAAGGGCGGAGCCGATGGCAAACGTCATCGAAATAGTGCGGTTGACGTTGATGCCCATGAGCTGAGCGGCGGCCTTGTCCTCGGACACGGCGCGCATGGCTTTGCCCATCTTGGTCTTACCTGTAAAGAACATCAGGCCGGCCATGATAACCAGGCAGGCGACGATGGTGACGAGCGAGACTGCGCTTACATTGAACTTGGCCAAGAACTCCGGCACCTGGAAGGTGACGAGCGAAGTGAAGTTCTTGGGCGTGGCGCCCCACAGAAGCTGCGCGGCATTCTGCAGGAAGTAGGACACGCCGATGGCCGTGATCAGAACGGCCAGCGGGCCTGCTTGGCGCAGCGGCTTGTATGCCAGACCCTCGATGAGAACACCGAGAACGGTACAGACCACACAAGAGAGAATTACAGATGCCCAGCCCGGGAGGCCGAGATACGACGTGGCGCAGAACGAGACATAGGCACCGACCATGATGACGTCGCCGTGGGCGAAGTTGAGCATCTTGGCGATGCCGTAGACCATGGTGTAGCCCAACGCGATGATGGCGTAGACGCTGCCCATGGACAGGCCGTTGACCAGGTATTGGATAAAGACCGTCATGTTCCACACCCCCCTTTCGAATAGGTTTCCAGTTGATGTATGAAACAGGGACGTTACATCGTCCCTAGATACCAAGCAAGCAGGGAAGGCCAAAACCTCCCCTGCTTGGGATCAAAACCGCTCTATGTAAGGCGGCCTATTAGGCCTGTACGTACTTGCCGTCGGTGATGACGTACGCCGTGGGCTCCTTCTGGACCTGGCCCTTATCGTTCCAGGTGAGCTTGCCGGTCAGACCGTCAACGGTAATCTTGAGCATAGCCTCGGGAAGCTTCTCGGCAACCTCGGTGGGGTCGGCGTCGACGCCCAGGCCGGCCTCCTTGAGAGCCTCGACCACAGCATGCACGCCGTCGTAGGCGTCGGCGGCAAACTGGTCGGGGGTATCGCCGTACTTATCCTTGTAAGCGTTGACGAAGTCGGCGTTCTTCTCGTCGTCGGCGGAGAACGGGGTCATGAGCAGCAGACCCTCGGCAAGAGAGGTGTCGAAGCCCTCAACGCCCAGGATGCCGTCCATGCCGTCGCAGCCCATCATCTTGACGTCGTAGCCCATGTCCTTGGCGTTCTTGAGCAGGACGGACGCCGGCGTGTAGTAGATCGGCGCAAAGATCATGGTGGCGCCTGCCTGCTTGGCCTTGGTCAGCTGGTTGGTAAAGCTCGTGGCGGAGTCGTCCTTAAAGGTCTCCTCGTCGACAATCTCAAGCTTAGACTTAGCGGCCTGGGCCTTAAAGGAATCTGCGATGCCCGAAGAATAGGCGTCGCCGGAGTTATAGAACAGCACGAACTTCTCGTTCGCATACTTCTCTGCCAGGAACTTGGCAGCGTTGACACCTTGGTTGGGGTCGGTAAAGCAAACCTGGAAGACGCAATCCTTGCCCTTGGTAACGTCCTCGGAGGACGCGGACGGGGTGATCATGAACGTCTCGGGGTCGTTGCCGCACTCGGCGGCAACGGCGACCGACGCACCCGTGGTGGTCGGACCGACGAGGGCCTGCATGCCCCAGTCGAGCAGGGTGTTGAAGGCGTTGACGGCCTTCTCGCCGTCAGCCTGGTCATCCTCGGCCTTGCTGACAAGCGGCAGCTCCTTAGTCGAGAAATCCTTGCAGCCAAGCTCGACAGCCTGTGTAACGGACTTGCCGTAGGACGCGTTGGCGCCGGTCAGCGGGCCGATGGTGCCGATCTTAAACGAAGCGTCGCCCGAAGCGGAACCACTGTCGCCGCCGTTGGAGGAGCAGCCAGCTAGAATGGACATCGCCCCCAGACCTGCTGCGCTCGCGATAACGCTCCTGCGATTCATAACAGGGTTCAATGACTCACCGGTGAGGCTCGACATGCGGCTCTCCTCTCAAATCTCGTCGGGTTTCGGTTACCCGACAGGCCATCCTTCGCCGTGTTCGGCGTTCGCAAAATAGTAGACGCTTTAGTTAGGAAAAGTGGCGATTATTTCAACTTTTCTTTGGATTTGTTCATTTATCCATATTTCTGCGTATTTCTATTTTTTTATGCAGTAATGCCACTTTATTGTGTAAAAGTAATGTTTCCATTCTGTTACAAGCGTTCCCGCTCTTAATAAACATGGTGTCCCCCTTTTCGCTAGCCGCGATGCGGCCGTCTTGCGGTACAGGGCAAACCTTATGGTGCAAACGTTGACAGTTTGTTACGGAGTTCCGTTTGTAGCGAGCATGTTTCCAATGTTTCCGCAGCGTTTCGGGGGTGCCGTTTTGTGCGACTCCTGTTGCCTGGCGAGCACGCGCCCTCTGTTCACGCTAGAATGCACTCAACCTTTAAGCGGTTAATCCATCCATGAGATGCACGAAGGAGCTATCTATGAGCGAACCCCTGCGCACCGTGAACGTCGGTCTGATCGGCCTGGGAACCGTCGGCGGCGGCGTGGCCCGTCTGATCAAGAGCCACCACGATGAGTACCTGGCAGCCTACGGCATCGACCTTAAGCTGACCCGCGCCTGCGCGCTTGCCTGGGAGCAGGCCGAGGCGGCAGGCATTGAGCGCGAGGCCTTCACGAGTGACTGGCACGACGTCGTCACCGACCCCGCCGTCGATATCGTCGTCGAACTCATCGGCGGCGAGCACCCCGCGACCGAGATCTTCACCACCGCCTTTGAGCACGGCAAGCACGTCGTCTCTGCCAACAAGGCCCTGCTGGGCCGTCACGTCGAGACGCTTGCCGAGAAGGCGCGTGCGTGCGGCGTGCAGATTAAGTGCGAGGCCAGCTGCGGTGGCGGCATCCCCATTGTCAGCACACTCGAGCACGACCTGGTGGGTAACAAGATCCTGACCATCGCCGGCATCCTCAACGGCACCACCAACTACATCCTGTCGCGCATGGACGCCGAGGGCGCCGATTACGCTGACGTGCTCGCCGACGCACAGGCTAAGGGCTATGCCGAGGCCGACCCGTCCGCCGACGTCGACGGCTTCGATGCCGCCAGCAAGACGGCCATCCTCGCCTCCATCGGCTTTGGCACCCGCGTTACCACCGATGATGTGTACCAGCAGGGTATCCGCACCATCGGCGCCGAGGACATCGCCCAGGCCCGCGAGCTCGGCTACACCATCAAACTGCTCGGCATCGCCCGCAACACCGACGCTGGCGTCGACGTTCGCGTGCATCCCACGCTGATCCCCGCAGACCATATGCTCGCCAAGGTCAACGGCGCCATGAACGCCGTCTACGTGGTAGGCGACGCCGTGGGCGAGACCATGTTCTACGGCGCGGGCGCAGGCTCCTTCCCCACCGCGAGCGCCGTCGTGGGCGATATCCTGTCGCTCTCCGAGCAGATCAGCCGCGGCGTGGCTCCGCTGCCCGAGATTGAGCCCTATGGCCACAACCTCGCCTTTAAGCCCATGGACGAGCTCCAGACCAAGTACTATGTGCGCCTGAAGGTCGCCGACCGCGTGGGCGCCCTGTCCGAGACGGTCGACATCTTTGCCAAGCATAACATCTCGATCTCGCTCATCAACCAGGTCGAGGACGGCAAGTCGGGCGTCAGCGATGCCTGCTCGGTCATCTTCCTGACGCACCGCGCGCTCGAGAAGGACGTCCAGGCTGCCGCCGCCGAGCTTGCCAGCGTCGGCTGCGTGGCCGAGGTCGCCAACGTCCTGCGCATCGAGGACGTTGAGGCTTGGACCGAAGGCGTCATGGCGAACTAGCCCAACGCTCGCCTAGCAATACGCGCCTTGAGGGCTCCCGTCCGATGTGGGACGGGAGCCCTTTTGTCACCTGCCCTAAGCACAACGGCAAAGCACATTTGCGCGAGCCGCTCATCGGTAACGCGGGCTACCGTTCACCGATATGCAAACGCGGCCGATTCCGACTACCGCTACGCTGTGCTGCGAATGTCCGCCCGCGATGAGAGGAAGCACCATGTTGCTCGAGGGCAAGAAAGCAATCATCACCGGAGGCACACGCGGTATCGGCTATGCCATCGCCTGCCGTTTTATCGAGGAAGGCGCTGCCGTCACCGTCTTTGGCTCGCGCCAGGAGACTGCCGACACGGCCGTTGAGAAGCTGACAGCCGCCTATCCCGACGCCAAGGTCTGGGGTCGCTCCTGCGATCTCACCTCGCTCGAGGCCGTGACTGAGGCCTTTACGCAGACTGCAGCCGACATGGGCGGCTTGGACACGGTCGTCAACAATGCCGGTATCTCCCAGCGTTCACCCCTCTTGGACTACACGGCCGAGGAGTTCGCAAAGGTCATGGACCTTAACGTCGTCGCCGTCTTTAATGGCCACCAGGCTGCCGCCAAGATCATGACCGAGGCCGGCCACGGCGGCACCATCACTACCACAAGCTCGATGGTCGCCAAGTACGGCCAGCCCTCCGGCGTCGGTTACCCCACGTCCAAGTTTGCCGTCAACGGTATGGTCCAGTCGCTCTCGCGCGAGCTCGCTCCCATGGGCATCCGCGTCAACGCCGTCGCCCCCGGCGTGACTAAGACCGACATGGTCGCCAACCTGCCCGAAGAGGTCATCAAGCCCATCATCGCCACCATTCCGCTGGGTCGCATGGGCGAGCCCGAGGATGTCGCCAACGCCTTTGTTTTCCTGGCGAGCGACATGTCCTCCTATGTCACGGGCGCCGTGCTCCCCGTCGACGGAGCCGCCCGCTCCTAAGGAGCCACAAGCTTTGGCTTCAAGTTTCAACATAGCTCAACCAAAAAGGCGCGCCGTCTGAATCAACTGCAGACAGCGCGCCTTCTCCTGTTATGAAAGGGAAACTATGTCCCAGTATTTCGGATCAGAACGGGGCACGGTTTCCCCCAGGACCTCCTTGCGGAAACTGCATCCCACTCTGAGCGCCCATTCCGGGACACAGTTTCCCAACGGCCCCCGTTTCGGAAACCACATCCCGTTCCGAGCCTTCAAAGCGGGACGCGGCTTCCCCGAGAAAGCATCGACTACTTGCCGTCGTCGTCTTCGGCTTCTTCGCGCGCATAGAGCTCCAGCATGCGGCGGCGGTATTCGCGCACAGCGAGCTTGGCGCGCTCCAGGCGGCGGCGCTCACGCGGAGTCAGCTCGGACGGGTCGACCTCGTCTCCATAGGTCTTATCGGCAAGCAGGTGCGCCGCGTCCACGATGCGGGCATCGATGTGGCCGCTCGCCGCCTCGGCGGAAAGACGCTCGGCAATCGTATCGAGCGTAGGCAGGCCCTCGAATACGCGACCATGGCCATGCGAGGTCAGCAGCTCGTGCTCGCGCGCGAGCAAGCTCGCTAGGTCGTGGTGGGCGCGCAAGATGTCGAGCGCATCGGATGGATGCTCGGCAACCTCTGCCACGGCGGCGACCGGTGCGGCATCCACCACGCGGTAGAAGAGCTGCGCGAGCAATGGCATCAAGAACACCGTGATGGCACCGGCGGCAACCATGACCGACGCAATATCTTGCGACAGCGCGCCCGCGTTGACGGCAACGCTCGTAACGGCAACGATGATCGGCAGCGCCGTGGTGCAGTACAGGGCCACGGTAATGCGACCATACGCCGACACATCGCGCGTCGCAGGACAAATGCTCATGGAAATAAGAATGGGCACGGCACGAATAATCAACAACGCCACGATAAAGCCCACGAGCAGACCCGGGCGCGACGCCACGGCCGTCAGATCGATCTTTGCGCCCGATACGGTAAAGAACACCGGAATCAAAAAGCCGTAGGCCAGGCCGTCGAGCTTGGTCTCAAGCGTATGGTTGCCCTCGGGGATGATATAGCGCAGGACGAAGCCGGCGGCAAAAGCGCCCAACACGATATCGAGGCTAAAAATGGCGGAAAACGCCACGAGCGTGACCAAAATAAGCACCGTCAGGCGCACGAAGGTCTGCGACGTGGTATCGGCGCGCTCCTCGACAAACGCAAAGAAGCGGCTGCCGACGCGCTTGGAGCGGCTTGGGACCACGGCCAGCAACACGCAAACCACCGCAAACAAGCCAAGGATTACGAGCGTTTGGATGCCAGTGCGGGCAGACAACAGCACCGACATGGCGAGCACGGGACCGAGCTCGCCCCAAGTGCCATACGCGAGAATCGAGTCGCCCACGCGCGTGCCGGTGAGCGAGCGCTCGCGCATGATGGGCACAAGCGTACCGAGCGCCGTCGAAGTGAGGGCAAGCGTCACGGCGATGCCATCAAAATGACTGACCGAAAACCACGGGGTAAAGCGCACGGCAAGCCAGGCGATGCCAAACGTGACGACCCACGTCGCCATGCCGTAACGCCCCTCGATGCCCGTGATGTTCTTGGGATCGATCTCAAAGCCGGCAAGCAGGAACAAAAAGGCCAGGCCGAGCTCGGACACGAGCGAGACCTCGGCATCCACATGGATAATGCCGAGCATATGAGGTCCCAGCACCGCGCCAAACACGAGCAAAAAGACCGTCTCGGGAACGGGTTTTCCGGGAATCGCCGAGGCGATGAAGGGGCTTGCAAAGGCCACGAGTGCGATGATGGCGAGCGAAACAAATGCCATGTGATGCCTTTCTCTTGTTTGCGCCCCACTGTAGCACCCTCGCCGTCCTCAACGCGCCGCGAGCTGTCGTATCATAGTGAGGTTTACAAACATGTGGCTCAAGGCGACCGCAGGGCAGACCCCGCAAACCGACCGCTGCCGCATACCGCACCGTACGCCCAACCGATCAGGAAGGCAGGAACCAATGGTCTCTCGTATCTACGTGGAGAAGAAACCCGGGTTCGACGTCGAGGCTCAGCAGCTCAAGGGCGAGCTGACCGAGATTCTCGGCATCAAGGGCATCGAGGCCCTGAGGATCATCAACCGCTACGACGTC
Organism: Collinsella sp.; assembly: GCA_019419645.1. Lineage (GTDB taxonomy): Bacteria > Actinomycetota > Coriobacteriia > Coriobacteriales > Coriobacteriaceae > Collinsella. The sequence continues at coordinate 26,801 of DXZN01000002.1, forward strand.
GAGGGCATCGATGAGGAGCTGTTCCGCTCCTGCGTGCCGACCGTCTTTAGCGAGCCCCAGGTCGATGTGACCTACGACGAGCTCCCCGCAAGCGATGGCGCCGTCTTTGCCGTCGAATTCCTGCCTGGCCAGTTTGACCAGCGCGCCGACTCCGCCAGCGAGTGCGTGCAGCTCATCAGCCAGGGCGAGCGCCCCGCCGTACGCTCCGCCAAGGTCTATATGATCTCGGGCGCCCTGGACGAAGCCGCCGTCGAGGCCATCAAGCACTACGTGGTGAACCCCGTCGAGGCGCGCATCGCCTCGCTCGACCTGCCCGAGACGCTGCACATGGAAACACCCGAGCCCCAGCCCGTCGAGGTGCTCGACGGCTTCCGCGAGCTCGACGAGGCCGGCCTTGCCGCCTTTATCTCCGAGCGCGGTCTTGCCATGGACGAGGCGGACATCGCCTTCTGCCAGCAGTACTTCCGCGATGAGGACCGCGACCCCACCATCACCGAGATCCGCGTGATCGACACCTACTGGTCCGACCACTGCCGCCACACCACCTTCGGCACCGTCCTGGACGACGTGACGATTGACGACGCCGTGGTGCAGCAAGCCTTCGACCGCTACATGGAGATGCGCCACGAACTCGGCCGCGACGCCAAGCCCGTCTGCCTCATGGACATGGGCACCATCGGCGCCAAGTACCTTAAGAAGACCGGTGTCATGACCGATGTCGATGAGTCCGAGGAAATCAACGCCTGCACCGTCAAGGTGAAGGTCGATGTCGATGGCGAGGACCAGGACTGGCTGTTCCTGTTTAAAAACGAGACCCACAACCACCCCACCGAGATCGAGCCCTTTGGCGGTGCCGCCACCTGCGTGGGCGGCGCCATCCGCGACCCGCTCTCGGGCCGCAGCTATGTGTACCAGGCCATGCGCGTCACCGGCGCCGGCGACCCCACCATCCCGGTTTCCGAGACGCTCGAGGGCAAGCTCCCGCAGCGCAAGCTCGTGACCACTGCCGCTGCCGGCTACTCCAGCTACGGCAACCAGATCGGCCTTGCCACCGGTCAAGTCAACGAGCTCTATCACCCCGGTTACGTGGCCAAGCGCATGGAGGTTGGCGCCGTCGTGGGCGCCACCCCGGCAAACCACGTGCGCCGCGAGTGCCCCGCCCCCACCGACAAGATCATTCTGCTGGGCGGCCGCACCGGCCGTGACGGCATCGGCGGCGCCACCGGCTCATCCAAGACCCAGAACACCGAGTCCATCGAGACCTCGGGCGCCGAGGTCCAGAAGGGCAACGCCCCGGTCGAGCGCAAGCTGCAGCGTCTGTTCCGCCGCGGCGACGCCTGCCGCCTGATCAAGCGCTGCAACGACTTTGGCGCCGGTGGCGTCTCGGTCGCCGTGGGCGAGCTTGCCGACGGCCTGTATGTCGACCTCGATACCGTGACCAAAAAGTACGACGGCCTGGACGGCACCGAGCTCGCCATCTCCGAGTCCCAGGAGCGCATGGCATGCGCCGTCGCCGACGGTGACGTCGAGGAGTTCATGGGCTATGCCGCCGAGGAGAACCTGGAGGCGACCGTTATCGCCGAGGTTACCGCCGAGCCGCGCATGCGCATGGCCTGGAACGGCGTCGCCATCGTCGACCTATCCCGCGAGTTCCTCAACTCTAACGGCGCGCCCAAGCACCAGGTCGCCCACGTGTGCGCCCGCAGCGTGTGGCAGCCCAGCTGGGCCGGCACCACGCTTGCCGAGCGCATGACCTCGCTGGTCACCGACCTCAACGTTGCCTCCAACAAGGGCCTTTCCGAGCGCTTTGACTCCACCATCGGTGCCGCAACCGTGCTCATGCCCTTTGGTGGCAAGACGCAACTCACCCCGAGCTCGGCCATGGTCGCCAAGTTCCCCGTGGACGGCGAGACCACCACGGCAAGCGCTATGGCATGGGGCTTCAACCCCTACCTGATGGAGGCTGACCAGTTTGCGGGCGCTTACCTGTCCGTGGTCGAGTCCATCGCCAAGCTCGTGGCCGCCGGCTTTGAGCACAAGCGCGCCTACCTTTCCTTCCAGGAGTACTTCGAGCGCCTGCGCACCGAGGCCGAGCGCTGGGGCAAGCCCATGGCAGCCGTCCTGGGCGCTCTTATGGCCCAGGTCGATCTGGGTGCCGGCGCCATCGGCGGCAAGGACTCCATGAGCGGTTCGTTTGAGGACGAGGCCGGCGAGCTCAACGTTCCGCCGACCCTGATCAGCTTCGCTGTGGCCGTGGGCAAGGCTGCCCGTGCCGTCTCGCCAGAGTTCAAGGGTCTGACGCACCGCGTCGTCCGCATCGCCCCCGCCACCTATGGCGAAGACTACCGCCCCGACGCCCAGCAGCTGCTCGCCGCGTTTGACGCCGTCGAGGCGCTCACTGCTACCGGCGACGCCCTGGCCGTCTCCACGCCCGGCTACGGCTGCGGCGCCGAGAGCCTCTTTAAGATGTGCGTCGGCAACCAGATCGGTATCGAGCTTGCCGAGGACGTGGACGTGGAGAGCTTCTTCACCCCGCTCTACGGCAGCTTTATCGTCGAGCTCGCCGATGACGCCGAGCTGCCCGAGGTCGCCGACGGCGTTGTCGTCGAGCCCCTGGGCACCACCGTCGAGGGCTATGTCATCGACACCGGCTCCGAGGTCATCGAGCTCTCCGAGCTCCAAGAGGCCTGGGAGAGCGGCATCGAGGGCGTCTTTGCCTACCGCAGCACCGGCGAGCAGCCCGAGGTCGAGACCGTCGACTATCGCGCCAAGGATATCCACGTGTACGGCGGCGCCAAGATCGCCCGCCCGCGCGTGATTATCCCCGTCTTCCCCGGCAACAACTGCGAGTACGACAGCGCCCGCGCCTTCCGCGCCGCTGGTGCCGAGGCCGACACCTTCGTGATCAACAACCTCACGCCCGAGGCCGTCGCCGAGAGCACCCACGAGCTTGCCCGTCGCATCCGCCAAAGCCAGATCGTCATGATCCCCGGCGGCTTCTCGGGCGGTGACGAGCCCGACGGCTCCGCCAAATTCATCACGGCGTTCTTCCGCGCTCCCGAGGTCACCGAGGCAGTCCGCGACCTGCTCAAGGCCCGCGACGGCCTGATGCTGGGCATCTGCAACGGCTTCCAGGCCCTGGTCAAGCTCGGCCTGGTGCCCTACGGTGACATCGTCGACGCCACGCCCGATGCGCCCACGCTGACGTTCAACACCATCGGTCGCCATCAGAGCCGCCTGGTGCGCACCCGCATCTCGTCCAACCTGTCCCCGTGGCTGTCGCAGTGCAGCCTCGACGACCCCTACACCGTCGCCATCAGCCACGGCGAGGGCCGCTTTGTCGCCAGCGACGAGGTGCTCACCCAGCTGATCGCCAACGGCCAGGTCGCCACGCAGTACGTGGGCGAGGACGGCAAGCCGAGCATGGATCTTTCCGTCAACCCTAACGGCTCCGCACTCGCCATCGAGGGCATCACGAGCCCCGACGGCCGCGTCCTGGGCAAGATGGGCCATGTCGAGCGCCGCGGCGACAACCTGTACCGCAACGTGCCCGAGCATGTCCCCGGCGATAAGTTCATGCCGATCTTTGAGAGCGGCGTGGCCTACTTCGCTTAATGCGTCCCATCGGGTACAATCCCCTCGGGTAACAACACCCGCCACCGGCACACCCGGTGGCGGGTTCTTTTTTGCTTCGCGCATACAGGAAGGACATCATGGAAAGCCGCAAGCCGTATCTCGCCACCCTACCCGGACTCATCCTGGGCTGCCTCGTCTGCTGTGCGCTCTGGGGGTCGGCTTTCCCCTGCATCAAGATCGGTTACGGGCTCTTTGGCATCCCCGCTCACGATAGCGCCTCACAGCTGCTCTTTGCGGGCTTGCGCTTCACGCTTGCCGGCGCCCTGGTTATCGTTGGGATGAGCGCGGCTCAGCGCCGTCCGCTCGTTCCGCAAGCGCGCGATATCAAGCCCATCTGCATCTTGTCGCTCTTCCAGACCATCGGCCAGTACTTCTTTTTCTACCTTGGTCTCTCCCGTGCAAGCGCTATGTCGAGTTCCATCATCGAAGCCAGCGCCAACTTCCTCGCAATCCTCTTTGCCGCCCTGGCGTTTCGCACCGAGAAGCTCGATATGGCCAAGGTGCTTGGCTGTATACTGGGCTTTGCCGGCGTCGCGCTCGTCAACCTTTCGGGCGCGGACGGCACCTTTGGCTTTGCGCTCGACGGCGAGGGCTTTATCCTGGCCTCCACCGTCGCGGGTGCCCTTTCGACCTGCCTGATCGGTATCTTCTCGCGCGAGCACGACGGCGTCTTGCTTGCCGGGTGGCAGTTCTTGGTCGGCGGCCTGGTCCTCACCGCCATCGGCTTTTTGATGGGTGGCGCGCTCTCCCCCACGGCGATTGCCCCCGCCATCGCGCTCATCATCTACATGGCGCTTATCTCCGCGGTCGCCTACTCGCTGTGGTCGCGCCTGCTTGCCGTCAACCCCGTCAGCCGCGTCTCGGTCTTTGGGTTTATGAACCCCGTCTTTGGTGTGGTGCTGAGCGCGCTGCTGCTCGGCGAGGGCGCTGGCACGAGCCCCGTTACCGTCATCGTTGCCCTGCTGTTGGTCTGCGGCGGCATCATCATCGTCAACAAACCCAAAAAGGCCTAACGAACCGCCCTTATTTAGTAGAGGAGATTCACATGCTTTAGCTTAATGGAATACATCGGTGAGCTGAGGGCCGCAACGCATGCCAGCGTTCGCCTTTTTTTCTAGCGTATCTGGACGCCGGCTTTCTTCTTCTCGCGCTTTACGCGGTAGAGCTCCGCGTCGGCAGCGCGAAGCAAGTCTTGCCAGGTATCGACGCCATCACCAACCCGTGCGTAGCCGATGGACATCCGCAACAGATACGGGACCTCGGCGCGCGCGAGCTCGTCGCTGATTGCCGCGCACAGACACATGATGTCCTGCTCCGCCGTCGCCTTTTTAAGCACCACAAACTCATCGCCGCCATAACGTGCGATAAAGCCACCAGACGCCGAGCAGACCTCTTTGAGCGTAGCAGATATGACCTGGAGGGCATGATCGCCCTCAACATGTCCATACCGGTCGTTAATCTGCTTAAAGCCGTCAGCGTCCATCATAAGCAGATATACATCTTCGGCCTGATCCACATTTGAAAAGAGCGACAGCATATAGGTCTCAAAACGGTTGCGATTGTTGAGGCCAGTCAACGGGTCGGTCGAGATCAGCTGCTCCTGGTAGATGATGTAGAGCAGCAGGATGCTCAGCGTTATACCGACACAAAGGCCCGGTACCGAAAACAAAACCTGGAAGGTACCGCCCACCAGAGCGGGAACCGCAAAAAAGGCGAGGGTGCGATAAATGGCCTTCGTTTGCAGGCTTTCGACTTTTCGAGCCTGAATAAAGGCATGCAAGGACGTATATATGATGTAGCAGTAGCTAACGATAGGCTGAATCATATAAAGCGCTCCGCGACGATATACGCCCTGCGCATCGATATAGAACATAGCGTGCGTCCAGTAGCTGGTAAATGCCAGCACGACCACCAATACGGTTGGCAACGTCACGATTGCAACCCTATAGCGCGCGGTCAAAAGGCGAGAGCCCTGCACTGTCTCAGAATAGAAAAACCAAATGAGGCACGCGATGGCGAACAGCGAAAACGAGACCGCGTTGGAAATCCAGTTGGCCGTGATGCCTACAGGAGTGCTCACGCCGTCCGAGAGCGTCCAGATCATATCGAAGAAAATGTAGGCAGCAGAGGTATAGCCGAGCATGCTAAACAAGAGCTGCTGGGTGCTCGAGAACAAGGAGCGACGACTTCGCACGGCAAGCCCGATAAGAACAATCATGCATAGCAAGAATATCTCAATCTTGAGTGCCTTAACCACTAGACGCCATCCCTTCAATATTCAAGTGGTCAGAATCGCCCGATTCTGGTCTGGGCAACAAACACCCCCTACTCCGCAGGGGTAAGGGGAATCATAGCAGAGCGCCTGAACGTCACCGCAAGACAGCTTTCGTTCGGGCGCTCAAACGGCGCGAGTTGCACGCCGGCATCATTGATGGGTATCGATTGCTACTCGCCATCGATGTCGGTCGCGACGGCCTCCTCGATGGCCTCGACACCGGCTGGCGACAGATCCTCCTTGCCTTGGCAGAACTTCTTGTCGACCCAGCCGGTCAGAATCGGAGCCATGATCGCCGTGATGATAACGGCGGTGGCGATCTGAGCGTACGCAGTAGGCGCAAGCTCGGCGTAGCGCGGTGCGACCTCGGCGAGGGCAACCGGTGTGGTCATAGCCGTGCCGGCGATGGTGGAGCAAGCCACAGCGGCCTTGCCATTGCCGCCGCACAGGCGCTCGAACGCAAAGGTGATAGGACCGACGACAAACAGCGTGATAAGGCCCAGCAGGATGCCGGAAATACCGCCGGTGATAAAGCTCGAAAGACTCATGGACGCACCGAGCTGAAATCCGATAACGGCAATCGCAGGGTTGGTGCCGGGAACCAGCAGGTTCTTGATGAACGGGAAGAGGTTGCCCAGAACCATACCGATGACAAGCGGCAGGATGGAGCCGACGATGGTACCCAGCGGGATGTTAGCAAGACCCGAAACGCCCAGGATGATCATGGTGACGGCGGGGCCGGCCGTAAAGAACAGGATACCCACGGCGCCCTGCTCGGACTCGTCGCCGAACTCGCCCATGATGCCCGTGTAGAGCGCCATGTTGCAAAACGTAATGCCGCCGATGATGGAAACCGAGCTCAGGCCCAAAAGATTGTCGTTAAAGAAATACGCAACACCAAGACCCAGCGCGGCTGCCACCACAAGCTTAGGAATCAGCACAACGATGCCGGTCTTGATGGCGCCCGGCGTGGACTTAAAGCTGATGCCAGCACCCACAAACAGCAGGATCGCGGCAACGATGGTGTTGGAACCACCGCGGCAGGCGGCGGTAAAGAAGCCGCCGATCTCGAAGACCTGCGGGCAGAAGGTATTGAGCAAAAGGCCAACGATCATCGGGTAGATCATGATGTCACCCGGGATACGCGGGACTTTGAATTTCTTTTGCTCGTTGGCGGTCGCTTCCTGTGCCATGAAACTCCCATTTCCGCTGACGCAGAACAAAAGCCCACGTCACACTTTGCTACAGTAAAGTTTGACCATGGTACCAGAAGAAGCAGACCGGCTCGGTGAGAAATTCGATTCGTTGTGCCGGGACGCTAAACGTGCCCCGCTCTTATATGAAGCTCAAAACGATATAGAACACGATGCCCGAGACGCAGCACCACAACATCGACTTTGTCTTGATTGCCACCGCCACGACGCCGGCGGCCGCAATCCAGGGAATCAAGCCCTGCCACAAGCCGGCGTCGAAAGCGCCAGGGCTTATCAAATCGTTGGCGACCAGCGCCGCAAAGGCGGCAGGCGGAATATAACCCAAGGCCTCGGTAACGCGGGGCGACAGCGTTCTCCCGCGCAAGGCAAACGCCGGGGCAATGCGGAAAAACGCGATGGCCGCCCATGACGACAGCCATAGGACCAAAAACTCATTAACGGGCATCGCGAGCGCCCCTTCCCTCGGCGAGGACATCGCACGCGAGTGCCGTGACAACGCCGACGAGCACACTTGCCGGCACGGCGATATTCGTCCACCCCAAGAACTTGCATATGGCGACGGACACCGCAGCCAAACCGGCAGCTACGACATTGCCGCGCGACAGTCGCTGCGAAAAGAGTAGGCAGATAAAGAGCGATGTGCAGACAAAACCCGCAATAGCGGTGGGAACATCGACAACGGCGCCGACGATGGCGCCCGTCGTACACGAAACGCCCCATGTTGCGATGAGGATCACGTTGAGCACAAAGGACTCGAGCGGACCCCAATCCTCCCCTTTAACCAACTTGGCAAGCGAGATGCCATATGCCTCCTCGGTAAGCGTCGCGGCAACAGCCAGCGTCTGACGCTTCGAGGCACCCCTCAGATGCGGTGCGATCGATGCCGAGTAAAGCGCAAAGCGCGAGGAGATTGCGGCGACGCTCGCGACGATCGACGCCGCAGGCACACCCGCCAGCCACAGATTGCAGATCATAAACTGCCCGCTGCCCGTCACGAACGTGCTGCTCAGAGCAAAAACCATCCAGGGTTCCATTCCCGTCTGCGCCATAATCATTCCGCACGGCGCGGCTATCGCAACATAGGTAAGCATCACCGGCCAGACGGTTTTAACGATTTTGAGCACCATAGCGTTCCTCGTCCCGACAAGATTTCCGAGCCGCATGCAACGACGCGGCAGAACCATCGCCCGATGGCAACCGAGTTCACCTACAATTGCCACCGGATCGAAAGACACAGAAAGACACAACTTTTTAGGAAGTCATTATGACAGCTATCGATCGAACGCGGGCTGCCGCGGCCTTCAAGACCTACACCGATGCCTACGATGCCGCCAATCCGCGTATCGCGCTCAAAATCGAGCATACGTACCACGTTGCCGAGGCATGCGATGCCGTGGCACGCGAACAGGGCTGGTCACCGCAGGACATTGATCTGGCGTGGCTTTGTGGGCTGTTGCACGATATGGGCCGCTTTGAGCAGCTGCGACGCTGGGATACGTTTAAGGATGCCGAAAGCGTGAGCCATGCGGCGTTGGGCGTCGAGGTCCTCTTTGGCAAAACACCTGCAGATGCGCCCGCGGCAACAAGTATCCGCGACTTTATCGACGATCCGGTAGAAGACGAACTCATTCGAGCGAGCATTGCCTATCACAGCAATTTCCGTCTGCCCGCGCAGCTCGGCGAGCGCACGCGGCGCTTCTGCGATATCGTGCGCGATGGCGACAAGATCGACATCATGCGCACCATCGCCGACAGTACCGTCGACACCATCCTCAAAGTGAATGAGGACGCGTTTCTTGCCAGCCACTTCTCGGCACCGACGCTGGCCGCCTTTGACGAGCACCGCTGCGTCACGCGCGATGAGCGCAATGAGCCCGCGGACTACTTGGTGGGGCTTATCTGCTTTATGTTTGAGCTTGTCTATCCGGCAAGCCGCGCGCTGGCGCGCGAGCAGGGCGATATCTACCGCCTGCTCGACGCGCCCTTTGGTATCACGCGCCCCTTCACCGATTCCGACACGCAAGCGACCTGGGAGCGCCTAAAGGACGAGCTGCGCAGCTGGCTGGCAAGTGCCTAGCACTCAAGCTGGGCCAGCAGCTCCTCAACGACCTCGACGGCGTCGCCGACGACCTTGTACTGGGCGACGCCGAAGATGGGGGCATCTGGGTCCTCGTTGACGGCGATGATGCACTCCGCACCGCCGATGCCGGCAAGATGCTGGATGGCACCCGAAACGCCGATGCTCACAAGGAGCTTAGGCGAAACCGACACGCCCGTCTGGCCAATCTGGTGGCGATACTCCAGCCAGCCCGCCTCCACGACGGGTCGCGTGCAGCCGAGCTCGGCACCCAGGACTTCGGCGAGCTTTCGCATCAAGGGTAGGTTTTTCTTGGAGCCAATACCGCGACCCACAACAACTAGACGCTCGGCATCGGCAATCGAAGCCTGCTGGCCCCATTCCTCGGCGGGAATCGAAATCTCGACACGAGCCTTGGCGTCTTCCGCAAGTAATACCTGGGTAATCGTTCCGGAGCGGCTATAGTCAAAGTCGGGCGCCTTAAAGATGCCGGGGCGCACCGTTGCCATCTGGGGACGGTGGTTGGGGCAGATAATGGTGGCCATCAAGTTGCCGCCAAACGCCGGACGCGTCTGTTGCAGCAGGCCCGTCTCCGTATCCATCGAAAGCACGGTGCAGTCGGCCGTAAGGCCCGTCCGCAGGCGCACGGCAACGCCAGGCGCCAGCTCGCGGCCAAAAGCGGTCGCACCGTACAGAATGGCTTCGGGCTTGCGCTCGGTTACCAAATCGCAGATGAGGCGAGCATAGACCTCCGCGTCGTTCTGACGCAGGCGCTCGTCACGACAGACCAGAACTTCGTCCGCACCGGCGCAAACCAGATGCTCCAGGTCCTCAAGCGAGCCCTCGGGGCCCATGCCGACCAGCGCCACCAGGCGACAGCCGCGTGCATCGGCAAGCTCGCGGCCCTTGCCCATGAGCTCGTAGGCCACCGGGGCCACGTCATCGTGCTCGTCGGTCTGAACGAATACCCAAATGTCTCGATACGCATCGAGGTCAACCGCGCCGGCGGCCTCGTCGCGCTCGATCGAAATGGCGTTGACGGGACAGGCGTCGACGCACCCGCCGCACAAGATGCAGCCGTCGGTCACATGGGCGCAGCGGTTGGGGCGCTCGCCCTCCACCACAATGCCACCCGAGGCACAGGCGCGAACGCAGCGGCCACAGCCAACGCATGCCTCGCTATCGATTATCAGTCCGCTCATCTAAGCCATCCCCTCGATAATCTTGGCAAGCTTTGCCGCCTGTTCGACCGGCGTGCCCTCGATGGCCTCGCACGTTTGGTCACGGTCGAGCACAAACGAGCGCACGACCTGCGTCGGCGATCCGGTAAGGCCGCAGCGCAAAGGGTCGGCATGCACATCGGCAGCACTGACCACCCGCACATCCGCATCTTCGGCCGCGCGAATGCCGGCGATGCTCGGCATGCGCAGCTGGCCGATCTCCTTGGCGGTCGTCATCGCGCACGGCATCTCCAGATAGACCGTCTCCTCGCCGGCGTCACAGCCGTGGACAAGCGCCAGCGAGCCGCACGTCGTAAAGCCCGCGCTCTGTACGCAGCTCACATCGGTCACGCAGGGAATCTCGAAGGCGCCGGCCAGTTCGGGGCCAATCTGGGCAGTATCGCCATCCACCGCCATCTTGCCGCAGATGAGCAGGTCGAAGTCCTCGTCGAGCGCCTCGATGCCGCATTTGAGAGCATAGGTGGTCGCCAACGTGTCCGCGCCCGCAAAAGCACGGTCGGTGAGCAGCAATGCATCGTCGGCGCCGCGGGCGATGCAGTCGCGCAGTAGCAATTCGGTTGCAGGGATACCCATCGATACCACCGTCACGTGCACATCCATGCCAAAGCCGATAAAGTCGTCCTTGAGCGCCAACGCACATTCGAGGGCACTTGCATCGAAGGGATTAATGACCGCCTGCTTGCCATCGCGCACGATGGTATTGGTTTTGGGGTCCATCTTGACCTCGGTGCTTCCCGGCACCGCCTTGACGCACACCACCATATGGAAATCACTCATCTTCACGCGCCCCCTTTCTGGACGAGTTCATCCAAGAGCTTCTCCGAAAACAGGTTGCCACGACCCAGCTGCCCGGCAGGATCGAGCTGCAGCTTGAGTCGAGCCGATTCGACCATGGCCTCGTGGCCGTACATCGTCTCCAAAAAGCCCGCTTTGATCTTGCCGACGCCGTGCTCGGCAGAGACGGCGCCGCCCATAGCCGTTACCTCCGCAGCCCACTGGGCAAACAGCTCACCGCCGCGACGGTAGTCCCGCGCATCGCGCGGCAGGATATTCACATGCAGATGGTTGTTGCCGATATGTCCCCAGGCGGCAGACTCAAGCCCGCTTTCGGCCAGCGTGCGGCGATAGAGGGCAACGACATCGGCCAGGCGCGCATTGGGCACCGACATATCCGACCCCAGCTTGGTAATGGTGGGGTCGGTGCGGCGACGCTCGTCGATGAGCATGTTGACGCTCTCGGGAACGGCGTGGCGGAAGAACCGCTGGCATTCGCGATCGACCTCGGTGCGTGCAACCCAGGTCGCGTCGTCGCGGCCGCCCGCAAGCTCCAAAACCCATCCCAGGTGGTACAGCTCCTCGGTCGCTTGCGCCTCGTCGTCGCAGTCGAGTTCCACGTAAACACAGACCTTTGCCTCATCGTCGAGTGCCGGCAGCGAGACAAACGCGGTCGACTGCTCGCGCTGGCGGCGAAGGATATCCAAGGCGCCGGCATCGAAATACTCAATAGCGGCGGCATGGGACAGCACGGGGAGCACGGAATCGGTAAAGGAAACCGCCTTGTCCTCGCTGTCGAAAAAGCAGCTCACGCCCCATACGACCGAAGGTGCCGCCTGCAGGGCGATCTCGAGCTCGGTAATGACGCCGAGTGTGCCGCACGCACCGATGAAAAGATCGATGGCGTCCATATCGTCCGAAACGAAATAACCCGACGCGTTTTTGGTCTTGGGCATGGTATAGCCAGGAAGATCCAGCTCGAGCGCGCGGCCTTCCGCTGTCACGAGCGACAAGTGGCGTGCGTCAGCGTGCGCCTGACCTCGATGAAGCTCAAGCAGGTCGCCGTCCGCCAGTGCCACGTGAAGCCCCGTAACGTGCGGGCGCATGGGGCCGTAGGCGTAACTGCGGGCACCGGAGGCATTGCACGCCGCCATGCCGCCCAGGCAGGCAGATGCCTCGGTGGGATCGGTGGGGAAGAACTGCTCAGGAGCTGCCTGGAACTCCTCATAGGCCTCAAGCGATACCTGATCCCAGTCAGCGGTCGGCAATGCCTTCTTACCCAGTTGCTTGCGCAACTCCGAAAGCACGACGCCCGGCTCCACGCGCAGCAGAAAACGGCCTCGCTCGTCGCGGCGAAGACCCAGGTAGCGATTCATACGAGAAGTGTTGAGGATATGCCCGCCGTGAGGCACGGCGCCGGCAGCCAGACCGGTCCGAGCACCCTGGACCGTTATTGGAACATGCTCGGCATGGAGCTTTCGCAGAATGGCGCGGACTTCGTCCTCCGTTGTCGGAAACGAGATGCTCGACGCCTCGCCCGATGTGCGAGATTCATCGCGACCATATTCTTCGAACTCGTCGCCGAAGGGTTTGATGGCTGCAGACACGCGAACTCCCCCTTTAGTTAACTACAGTGTTTGCAGGGAGATGTTACCGCATCGTTTCGTCGACGTGACTGAGACCGTCTCCATAATTGGCGAATTTTACGTTTGCGCAATTCGGCGAGCGGCGGCGTTTTCTCGGCAGGCGCTCTATTTAACGCGCTCCTTTCCATCGCAGCCACGCACACAATTGGCGCTCGAAAAAACTTGAGATATTTTTTAGCGTCTCTCACCTGCGGCGATGTAAACCCGTCAAGCATTTGGTCAGAAATTGGTCAAGTTGTGGCTGATACGGTCGGCATCGACAGCCAAAACCAATAGAAGGTTTGGCCCAAAAACAGGGAGGTTCCCATGGCATATTACTGGCCCCAGTACGGCATCGCCATCGAAGTTGACGATGACCCATATCTTCTGCCCTTCGATGAGGAGGCATTTCCCGATGCGGCTGTCTATCACGTCACCACCGACGTGATTTGCGATCCCGAATCGTTTTCGGCACTCGCCCACCACATCGCCCACATCCACGACATCAAACTCGACCCAAACTTCGACGGGCTCATCTACTCGCGACGCCTCATGCTCCACATGCTCTTTGGCGCCGATCCGTCCACGTTCGCGCGCGTCTATACCACTAAGGATGCCGCATGAGCGTAAGGAAGCAGTCGAGCCCCCTAGGGTCAAAACATCGAAAAAGGCTCGGCGCCGTCTGTTTGGCCATCGCCTGCGCCCTTATCGCCGTCGGCCTTTACGCTTGGCAGTCAAAGCCTGTCGCCGAGACGGGTGCCTCGGTCACAGCGGCAGAGGGTAAGTCGCGTCAGGAAATCCAGGACGAGCTCGATGCCATCGTCCGCGACAACATGATGACGATCTCGGTCGCACCGGTCGCCCAGCTACAAAAAGGCGGCAAGCTGCGCATCAACGTGCAAAACGTCCAGGATAACAAGTTTCCCCAGCGTTTCCGCGTGATCCAAAACGACGAGACCATCTATGAATCGGGCGTGGTCGAGACCGGCAAGACCGTTGAGACCTGCCCTGCAGGCGACATCAAAGAAGGCGAGGCGTATATCGAGATTCAAGCGCTCGACGCCAAGACCTACGACGTCCATGGCAATCCCACGCGCGTCAAGGTGCGAGTTGCGCAGACAGAAGACTAGACCTGCCACCTGTTATGAAAATGCGCACCCGTGCCGCTTTCGTCTAACCCTCACGGAAACGGTCCGTGACGAATAGAAAGGAACGATTATGGACATCACCGGGAACTTGAATGGGGCCAGGGTGCTCGTCGTGGGCGCAGGGCTGGCGCTCGCACTCGCAATGGGCGCCGCGCCGACCACCGCCCTGGCGGAGGGACGCACTGGAACCACCAACGTGACCATCAGGACCGAAATCGACAACATCAAGTTCAAAGCCCCGACCGTCATTCCGTTCGTCGCTAAGGCAGACGGCACGCTCCAGGGCCCTTCCGAGAATACAACCACCATCGACAATCTTTCGGCCTATGGCATCCACGTTACCAACATGAAGATTGCCGCCCAGAAGTCCTGGAGCATCGTCGCCGACGCCAAGACGGGGACCGCCCAGAACTCCATCGATTTTAAGGTCGGCCCAGACAAGGCACTCCAAGACGCCCACGCCGCGACGCAGGAAGCGGGCCTCGACCTTTCCAAAAATGCATCCTTCGACATGGGCTACCAGGGCATCGCCGATGGTACGGACAAGATTAAGCTTAAGACGAGCGGCACTGTCGCCCGCGTCACGCGAGACATCTTCCATGTGACCGGCACGGGCGACCAGGTCGCAACCATTACGTGGACGGTCGAGCCCGGTGCGCACACGGCCTAAGGCAATTGTCCTTGCCGTCATCATCGGCGTTGCAACGTTTGCCCCGATCGCCGCCTTTGCCCAACAAGAGCAGGCGCAGGCTGCCACGCAGGTAACTGTCGATCTATCGGAACTCGAACGCAGTGGCCAACATGAACCCCTCGCGCAAACGAGCGACACGCGACAGCTCCTGGCAGCAGGAATCGCCACGGCAGGCGCTAGCGCCATCGGCCTTGGCCTGCACATCAAACGCAGCCGGTAGCCACACGAATCGAGACCGTCCAGCATAGGTAAGGAGAACCCATGGCTTCAAAGAACCTTTTGCCCGTTGCCGCGCTCTGTAGTGCGCTTGCCACCGGCATGCCCGTTGCCGCTCTAGCGACACCCGCCGTGGACGCCCCCTTACCTGCCGTCAACTGTCTCGCCACAAACCAGATGAGCACCATCGCGCGCCAACGCTTCTCGCTTGCGCAGGCAAGCATTTCGACCTCGGGGTGCCTCCGTCGCTGCACGAACAGCTCGATAGTCGTGGATACCGAGCGCTCGCGCACAACGGACGGTCCTCTAACGGGATGCGCCATCTGCACATGGCGTGCGGCTGCAACCGATGCCGATGACGATTCCTGCGACGTGGAACTGCGCTTCGACATCACCCTGCCCGATGACTCGGCGGACGGGGCGACGGTCGCCTTCGACAGCACATTTTTCGAAGACGGAGGAGGTGTATGTCTGGGCTGCGTCCCCTCGAGCACCGATGGCACGCAGCCCGCTATCTCATTCACCGCATCGCTGAAAATGACCAAGGCGGGCACCGACGCCACACCAAATGGCGAGATCCCTCTGATGTTCTACGCGAGCGGCACAGAAAGCCAGGAGATTCGGGGCAAACAGCGGACCGGATCGCTCAGCCTAACGCGAGGGGCAAATCCCGGTCCTGTCGATATCAGCACCCAGACGCAAGATGTGCATCACGTCCTTGCCGATCCGGCACTCCTCGAGATGGAATGGAGCGGAGCGGGAGCGGTCGGGCTCGCCCCCTCGACAGGTGACATCGCAAGCGACTCCAGCGAGAGCAGCGGTGAAATAACGCCTGGGGACAATGGCACACCAGGCAACATAACACCGCCATCGAGCGATCCTTCAGCCATTTTCAACGAGCCAAGCGAAACAACCGCCGCGGTGGGCGGCACGCAAGCTGGCGAGAACTTGGGGTATCCCATGCCGGCAGACATCGACGAGGGCAATTGTTGCATGATGGTCGCGCTCGACCGCACGGAAACCGTCGACGCCGCGAGCATTGAGGTCACCGCCGCCGATAAGCTCGTCCGCAAAGCAGCCATTATCGCTTTTCCCAAAACCGTCGAAGTTGTTTATCTACCATCGGGCGAGGTCGTAGCCCCCACCCTGCTCACCTTGCTTGGGGCAAAGGGCACGGCCAACCAAATCGACAACCTCACGGTCGCCGACCCTGCGACCACCGCAAAACTGCACCTGTATGCCGTAACCTCGAACGGAGGCAAAACCGAGGAATTCGACGGTGAAAGCCTCCTGAGTAACCGGATACTCCATAGAATGGAAGACGTCTCGTATCAAATTGAGCTCGAGGGATTTGACCGAGCTCGAGATGCCGATATCATCGCCGCGGCCATTGAGTCCCCGCAGCGACTCATGACGCTGCGCTTCGATTTCAGCCCCTATGTCGTGATGGGAGGCTGAGACTTGGGCACCAAATGCCGTCATTAATACCACTTATATAACGTATAGGATGAGACATGACGCACCATGCAGCCCGGTCTGCTACGATTGCCAGGTTGGCATCAATATGGGAGGGCTCATGCCGGGTTTGGGAACGATCATCAACGTCGCGCTTTTGATTGCGGGCGGACTGCTGGGCCTTATAGGCGGACGCTTTATCACACCCCGCATCCAAGACACGCTCATGAAGGCGTCGGGACTGTGCGTTCTGTTTATCGGACTGGGTGGCACCATGCAAAAGATGCTCGTCATTGACGGAAAAGCGCTGGCGACCACCGGCACCACCATGCTCATCGCCTCGTTTGCCCTTGGCTCGCTCATCGGAGAGGCCATAAACCTGGAAGCCGGCATCGAAAACCTGGGCGAATGGCTCAAGCGCAAAACCGGCAGCGAGGGAGACAACGAGTTCACCAATGCCTTTGTCTCGACATCGCTGACCGTCTGCATCGGTGCCATGGCTATCGTGGGATCAATCCAAGACGGCCTGCTCGGCGACTGGTCCACGCTTGCCCTCAAGGGCGCGCTAGACTGCATCATCGTCTGCACCATGACGGCCTCACTCGGCCGCGGCTGCATCTTCTCCGCCCTTCCCGTTGCCGTATTCCAGGGAACGATTACGCTGTTTGCCGGTGCGCTCTCCCCCATCATGACCGCCGCCGCCCTCGACAGCCTATCGCTCGTGGGCTCTATGCTCATCTTCTGCGTCGGAGTCAACCTCATCCGTCCTCAGACCTTCCGCACGGCCAATATGCTCCCCTCCGTTGTCATAGCCGTCATCTATGCCCTCCTGTTCTAAATCTATCTACGTGGCGGCATCTCGAACACCTGTTTGATGCTGTGCTATGATATGAGGTCACCGAAGCTGCGTTAGGAGAGGAGAGACGGTGGCCGACCAGGACATCAAGATGCTCATCGAGCGCATTATGGCCGAGGCCCGGACCCATCAGTCTGCTCGCTTCTCAAACGAAGTCTATGCTGACGAGCCGATTCTCAAAACTGGTCGTCAGATGCAGAACTTCCTTCCTGACCAGTACCGCAAAATGCGTGAGATATCGCGTTGGCAAGAAGACCCCAAGGGTGGCGCGGGACGTTGGCTTTCGGAAGCCGAGCTTTTCTACCGCCAAGGCCTGCTGATGGCCGACTTTGAGGACGACTGTCCCTACAACGGCACATTCAAGTCGTACTTTCCCACCTATAACGCCATGAGCGATCGGCAGCTGCGCGGCTATTTTACCTGGCGCACCCAAGTGCGCCGCGGAACCGTCGAGGAAACGCCTACGTCCTTTGCCTTTCTGTATCTCTATGAGCTGATCTGCGGCATTGGCGTAGATGACCCACTCGATGGTTTTAACAAAATCAAGGCCTTTTGGGATGCCTATCGCGCCTTTGAACCCGGCATCGACCGGTTCGCACGCGTGTGGCTGCAGGACTACGCCGTGTTCCACGGACTCGACCCCAAGCTGCTTCGCGACTCTAAAACCGTCATGTTCGATAACGCCCTTATCGAGCTGCGGCGTGCGGCGCGAGACCTTGCGCCCGCGCCAACGCCGTCAGACCTGGCGCCTGCGCGTCGCAAGACCTCCGAGCCCACGCTCCCCCTTCCGCCCGACGAGGCAGGCGAGGAGCGACTCATGACCGCTATAAACGCCCTCTCCACGTACAACCTGAATAACTCACGGCTCGACCGTTCCCACCATCGCGACCTGCGCCACGTGGCATGCGCCGTGTATGTCCGTATGGCGCGCTACTATGACACGCACCGAAAGACCGGCATCGTAGCGAGCTTGTTTGGGGAGGAGACGGCCATGCCCTACACCATGTTTGCCTCGGCCGTGTTCTTTGCGCCCGAGCGCCACGAGGACTGCGAATATCGCCTGGACCCCATTCACATCTATCGCTGCCAAAATGGCTTTTGGGAATGCATGCGCATCCACGGCAGCAGACAAAAAAGTAGCAAGCTCGGTGAGATGATGCGCGCCTGCGACCAACGCCTGCGCCTGGCCCTAGACCCCACCCATCCCCTAAAGGAGGAGAAGGTCCCCAAATATCTGGCCAAGATCATCGATGACGAGATCGTGGCATGGCTTTCGTGGGACGCCGCGCACCAGCCTGTCAAGATCGATATCGATTTGAGTCAGCTGGGGCACATTCGGAGCGCCGCCGCGCAAACGCGTGAAGCGCTTTTGATTGATGAGGAGCGCGAGGATGATGTGCCTATGGAAGCCGAGGCGACGCTTATCGAGCAACCGAACACCGAGTCTACGCCCAGCATGTCCGCCGGACCTGGCGAGATGGCCACACGGCAAGACGAACCCGACGAGCCGACTGTCTCCACCGAAGAGTTTGGCGTCGTGGCACCGCTCCTCGCACCGACGCCCGTGTTCGCAGCTGCTGCGCCCGCTGACGCCACGAACGAACTCGCGCCTGCCGCAGACGCCTATCTCCGCGCGTTGCTCGAGCAGAACACGGCCCAGACGGCATTGGCGGTGGCACAGTCGGGCAAAAGCGAGGACATGCTCGTCGATACCATCAACGAGGCGCTCTTTGACCTGGTGGGTGACACCGTAATTGAATTTGGCGCGGCAGGACCGCACATTATCGAGGACTACGAAGCAGACGTGAGAGGATACCTAGACCATGAGTGATACCACATCCGCAGCACCCCGTGTGCCCAAGCGCGTCGCCGCCGTCATTCTCAACTCGCTCAAGGGCGGCGTGGTCCCGCGCATCGGCCTTCCCTACATCACCGTAGGGCGCGAGGTAGAGATCCGCGCCCTGCTCACCGACCTGAGTCTCATCGCCGACGGCGGCGCGAGCTTCCGCTTTCTGGTCGGTCGCTACGGAGCCGGCAAGAGCTTTTTGCTCCAGACCATCCGCACGCACGCCATGGGTGAGGGATTCGTCGTCGCCGATGCCGACCTATCCCCTGAGCGCCGCCTGCAGGGCGGCCAGGGGCAGGGCCTTGCCACCTACCGTGAGCTCATCCGCAACATATCGACTAAAACGCGCCCCGAGGGCGGTGCGCTCAACCTTATCCTGGATCGCTGGGTCGCCTCGTGTGCCGATGCCGATGAGTCTGCCGTCAATGCCCAACTGGCCCCGCTCGAGGAAATGGTCCACGGCTTCGACTTCGCCCGTATGCTCCGCCGCTACCGCGCGGCCGTATCCGAGGGCGACGAAGAAGCTATGAGCCGCGTGACCAAATGGATTCGTGGCGAGTACCGCACCAAGAGTGAGGCACGCGCCGAGCTGGGCTCCTCGACCATCATCAGCGATGACGACTGGTACGACTACGTTAAGCTCATTGCGCGCTTTTTGGTCTGCAGCGGCTACAAGGGCATGCTGGTGCTCATCGACGAGCTCGTGAATCTGTATAAGATTCCCAACGCCATCACGCGCCAATACAACTACGAGAAGATCCTGACCATGTACAACGACACGCTCCAGGGCAAGGCGCAGTACCTGGGCATGATCATGGGCGGCACGCCAACCTCCATCGAAGACCGCCGCCGTGGCGTGTTCTCCTACGAGGCCCTGCGAAGTCGACTCGCTCAGGGCCGCTTTGCACGCGAGGACCTTAAGGACATGCTCGCGCCCATCATCCGCCTGCAGCCACTCACCTACGAGGAGTTGCTGGTGCTGATCGAAAAACTCATGCAGATCCATGCCGGATACTTTGGCTGGACGCCCACGCTTACCGAGAACGACTTGGTAGACTTTCTCAAGATTGAGTTTGGCCGCGTGGGAGCCGATACGCACCTGACGCCGCGTGAGGTCATCCGTGACTTTATCGAGCTGCTCGATATCCTGTGCCAGAACCCCGATGCAAACGTGGCCGAGTTGCTGCAAAGCGTCGGCGGCGACGCGCTGGCACCGGCAGCCGCAACAGGCGACACCGGCACCGCAGACGGCGACCGCAACTTCGCCGAATTCACCATCTAACCTGCCAAAAAGGGACAGATCTATTTTGGCAGCTTTTATCTGCACAAACGTTGAGACAGCAATGCAGCAAACCATTGCCAACCGCATTGAGAGGTTCGTATTTGAGGGGAGGCCCCGTGAACGCCTTTGACCGATATGCTCCGTTTATCCGAGACTTCATCTACTCCCACGATTGGGAGAGTCTGCGCTCTATCCAGGTTGCGGCGGCAGATGCCATCTTTAACACACAAGACAATGTGCTCCTAACGGCATCCACAGCTTCCGGCAAAACCGAGGCAGCCTTCTTTCCCATCCTGACCGAGTTTTGGGAGAACCCGCCCGCGAGCGTGGGCGCCCTCTACATCGGCCCCCTCAAAGCGCTCATCAATGATCAGTTCGTCCGCCTCAACGACCTCTGCGAAGAGGCCGATATCCCTGTCTGGCACTGGCATGGCGATGTCTCGCAGTCGCACAAGGCTAAGCTCATTAAAAAACCGAGCGGCATCCTGCAGATTACACCCGAGTCACTCGAAGCGCTTTTAATCCATAAGCACATGGCGATCCCGCGCATGTTTTGCGACCTGCGCTACGTGGTCATCGATGAGGTCCATTCGCTCATGCGCGGCGACCGTGGCGGGCAAACGCTCTGCCTTATCGAGCGACTCTCGCGCATGGCCGGCGTGCAGCCTCGCCGCATTGGCCTTTCGGCTACCATCGGCGACCCCGAGCGCACGGGCGCTTTTCTCTCACAGGGAACGGGGCGCGACTGCATTATCCCCCGTTTTGAGGAACCGCGTCGCGTGTGGCGCATCTCCATGGAGCACTTCTACAACTCGGGCCCCCAGGCGCAGCAGCGGGGATTCATGGGTACAGGTCCTCAAGAGGCCGAAGTGCTTGCGTGCGAGCGCATCGATGCGGCGGCATCCGCAGCACTGCCCGCCGGCGCCCAAGACATGCGTCACAGCGGACAGCTCACACAAGAGGAGCGCCGTCAACGTCGTGAGCGGGCACGGGGCAAGGCCGCTCCCAAGGACCGCCAAACTTCCTCGGCCCCCGAGGGCGAAGTCGACATCCCACGAGCGACCGAGCAGGCGCTTCTCAACCCCACCGACACGGCGCCCGACAACGCCGACCCCGGTATGGGCTATATCTTTGAACATACGCGCGGCCGTAAGTGCCTGGTCTTTGCCAACTCGCGCGAGGAGGCAGAGGCCGTGTGCTCCATGCTGCGCAGCTACTGCGAAAGTCGACACGAGCCCGACCGTTTTCTCATCCACCATGGCAATCTTTCGGCATCGCTACGCGAGACGGCCGAAGAACTCATGCGCGATGAGGAGCAGGCACAAACGACCGTCACCACCTCTACGCTGGAGCTCGGTATCGATATCGGCCGTCTGGAGCGTGCGTTTCAGATCGATGCGCCATTTACCGTCAGTTCCTTTTTGCAGCGAATGGGCCGCACGGGACGCCGCGACCTTCCGCCCGAGATGTGGTTTGTCATGCGCGAGGAAGAGCCCGAGCCGCGCACGATGATGCCCGAGACCATTCCGTGGAAGCTCCTGCAGGGCATCGCGCTCGTACAACTCTATCGCGAGGAAAAGTGGGTCGAGCCGCCCGAGCTCGATCGACTCCCCTACAGCCTGCTCTACCACCAGACTATGTCGACGCTTGCCAGCACCGGCGAGCTCACGCCGGCAGAGCTTGCCCAGCGCGTGCTCACACTCAGCTATTTCCATCGCATCTCGGCCGATGACTATCGCGTACTGCTGCGTCACCTCATTAAGATCGACCATATCCAAGTCACCGAGGGCGGCGGACTCATCGTGGGTCTCGCGGGCGAGCGCATCATTAACAACTTTAAGTTCTACGCCGTATTCCAGGAAAACGAAGAGTTCACCGTTCGCAGCGAATCGGCCGAGCTGGGCACGATCGTCAATCCGCCACCGCCCGGTGAGCGCATCGCCATCGCCGGACACTGCTGGATTGTCGAGGAAGTGGACTGGAAGCGCCACACCGTCTTTGCCACGCAGGTCAAGGGCCGGGTGCCGGCCTACTTTGGCGACTGTCCCGGTGACATCAATACACACGTACTCGAGCGCATGCGCAAGGCGCTCAACGAACACGCCGCGTATCCGTACCTTATGGGTAACGCACGGGCCCGCCTTGCGCA
The DNA here is from genome assembly GCA_019419645.1 of Collinsella sp. Lineage (GTDB taxonomy): Bacteria > Actinomycetota > Coriobacteriia > Coriobacteriales > Coriobacteriaceae > Collinsella. The sequence continues at coordinate 49,286 of DXZN01000002.1, forward strand.
GGCTCGTCATACGGCCGAGATTTCGGGCGCGGGAACTAAACCGCTCATTAACCTGGGCGGCGATACCTGGGTGCTCTTCCCCTGGCTGGGCAGCTACGCCTTTTTGGCCCTCGAGCGCATGCTCAAGATTAAATGTGCCGCGGAGTTGGGCCTTCGCGGACTCGACCCATCACGCCCGTACTTTATGCAGTTTAAGATGAAGGCCGACGAGGAGACGTTCTTTGAGGTGCTCGCCGCCGAGGCCGAGAAGGACTTCGATCCCATCGAGCTCGTCTATCCCGACGAGGTGCCTTATTTTGACCGCTACGACGAGTTTGTTCCCGAAGAGCTCGTGCGCAAGGGCTTTGCCGAAGGCGTGCTCGACATAGAGGGCATGAAGCAGCGTGTCCGCAGCTGGAGCGACCACGCCTAAGACCCGTCTTTTTGGGACGGAGAGACTTACTTGTCGTGAAGGACGGTGCCGAGGAAGTCGGCGTCGAAGGGCACGGCTTCGACAAAGGCATAATCGCCGTCACTGGCGACGAGCAGGTAGTTTTCCTCGCCGCCGAACTCCGCGTCGCCGCATGGGACCACCCAGGCGTGGGCGAATACCTCGAGTGCCGCGGCAACGCAATCGCGCAGGAACGTCACGTCGCTCCCCCTGTTCGCACTCACGATATTGGCAACATAGATGCCCCCGGGGTTCAGGCTGCCTCGCACCAAACGCAATGCCTCAACCGTCGCCAGCTCGCGTACGGGCTCGGCACCGCCAAAGCAATCGCTCACGACCACGTCGTAGCGACGATGACCCACGCTCGTCACGCCCAGATACGAGCGAGCCTCAGCGGTAATCACTCGCAGGCGATCGCCCACCGTGCGCTCCAGCTCGTCCAGGTAGAACCAACGGCGCGCCAGGCGCGTAATCTCGGCATCGTACTCAATGACGTCCATGCGCAAGCTCTCGTGCGACATCAGTGCAAACTTGGGATAGGCAAACCCGCCGCCGCCCAGCATGAGCATACGGTCGATACCATGCCCGTAAGCATCACGCATTGCGTCCTCAGCCTCAAACACGTCGTCAAACGCGCGATAGTACGCAAAGACGGGCTCCGCCCAACGCTCGCCAACGTAGCTTGCGCTTTGGTAAACGCCGCCTTGCACCAATACACGGACTTCGTCGCCTCCCTCATCGTGCACGCGTTTCACACGCGCCAACCCATGGCGGGTTCGCGCAACCTGCAGACAGGCAGCACGGACAGCGACAGCGGCCGCGCCAAGCGCCGCGGCCCCCAGAGCAACGCCGGCAACGACGCCGGCAGAAACACTCGGCTTGTCCATCTAGAGCTCCTTTTGCAGATAAAGGCCATGGTCATAAAATCCAAGATGACGATAGTACTCACGTGTGCCAATCGCGCTAATCACGTTGATACGCGCATAACCCGCATCCCGGGCAATCTCGCACGCACGTTCTACGAGCAAACGCCCTAACCCGTGATGCTGCGCCGCCTGGCCTTGATCGCCCACGCGCGCCGCCATGCCATACACGTGAACCTCGCGAATCATCGCCTCGTCCGACACCGTCGGCAACTCGTCCGCATGCGCGGCAACAAACGCGCGGTCGGGCAGCGACAGGCGCAAAAAGCCCGCGATTTTGCCCTGCGGTGTCACCCACTGCAAAAAGCGCTCGTGCGTCACCGGCGTCTCGTACGCCACTTCCTCGTCAAGGGTCAACTCGTCCAGGTCGGCGCCCGCCGTGCTGATCTCGCGATAGCGAATCTCACGCACCGTCGCACCGTCACCCCAAGCAGCCAAGCGGTTCTCAACGAGCTGGCGCAGGTTGGGTTTCTTGTTGCCCACCATGATGTCATCGGAGCTAAAGTCGCGGATCATGCGGCTGATGCGGCAGAACGCCGGCGTCACCACGATGTCGTCGGCCAACACATCGAGCAGCTCGTCCTCGGTATAGGGGCGCCACTCGCCACGCTCGTAACAGCCCACCAGACGCGAGCCCTCGATGAGCGCGCACGGGTAGACCTTGACCTCGTCGGGCATAAAGGCGCCCTCGGTCATAAAGCGCTCGTAGTCGCACTTGTCCCCATCAGGCGTGGCGCCCAGCAAGTTGAGCATAAAGTGCGCGTGGATCTTAAAGCCAAACAGGCGCGCGAGCGAAAACGCCCGCTCGATCTGCGCCACCGAAATGCGGCGCTCGTTGATATCGAGTAGATGCTGGTCAAGACTCTGAATACCCATCTGAATCTTGGTGCAACCCAGGCGGCGGATGAGCGTGAGGGCCTGCGGCGTTACGGCATCGGGGCGCGTCTCGATAACGAGCCCCACCACGCGATGCTTCGCCGTCTCGTTGATGCGCTGCTGACGCTCAAGCTCCTCCATCGTTGCCGTCTGCCACTCGGCAGCCTCGCCCCATGGCGTACCGGGGCCGTACAGACGGCGCACTGCGCGGTTATAGCCACCAACGACAGCATCCACACGCCCCTGCTCGTCGGCAACGCCGGCAGCAAGCTCAGCCTCGTCTGTCGCAATGCCGGCAGCCCGATAGCGCTCGCGGCGCTCTGTTACCACCGGCGGCAGGGCATCGGCGGGAGCGTCATCGAGCAGGCGCCCTGCCTCGGCACGGCTGATGCCCGGACGCGCCAACATGGGGTTTGCCGCCACGCCGGCGACGGCATCGTCATTGAGCGCACGGAAAAGCTCCGACATAAACCACGTTTGATACCCTTGCGGATAGTCGCTCCAGGTGCCACCGAGCACGATGAGCTCTATCTTGTCGGTCGCATGCCCCATCTGCGAAAGCGCGGTCAGACGAGCGCTCACCTGCAGATACGGGTCAAAGCAGTTTTGCTCCGCACGGGCGCACGCCGGCTCGGCGTGCAGATAGCTTTTAGGCATGCGCAGGTCATTGGGGCAAAACAGGCAATCGCCCGAGCATGGCCAGGGCTTGGTAATGACGGTAATGGTCGCCACGCCCGAAGCCGTGCGACGAGGCTTCATACGCAGCACCTGCAGCAGTCGACGTTCCAGCTCGGTATCGACATTCCACGCAGCCCAACGAGCCGGCTCCTCACGTTTAACCCGCTGGTAGAACGGCAGCAGACGGCGCTTGGCCAAATCGCGTTTGTCGGCACCCTCACGGCGCGCCTCGGCATGTATCAGTTTGACGAGCGCCTTGTCGTCCACGGTCTCGCCGCGACGCAGGGCCTCAAGTATGTTCAAGATAATCTGTTCCATGCCCCCATTGTAAAGGCAAAGGCGCCGGAGCCCGTCACGGCTCCGGCGCCTCCATCAAACAGCGCAGCTATGGTTTATAAGTCTTCGATAACCGCCCGTCACTCTGAATCAAATGACATGTCGCCCGAACCAACCTCAAAACGATACGTGGCGGACTTATCGCCATTATCGAATTCAAGATTCAAAATGGTCTCGCCGTCGTAGTCAAGCGGAAGGAAATCGCTCTCGAAGTCGCCGCTGCCCAAGGTGAGGCTCGCCTTAAAGCCCGTAGAGTTCGGAACCGTCATCTCCACATCACCCGAGCCCACACTCACGTCCATCGACTTCGCGGGCGCCTGGTAGAGATCGAACGTCATGTCGCCCGAACCGACCTCGGCATTCAGGGTGTCGGTCACGGTGCCCGTAAACTCAACGTCTCCCGAATTCAACGTTATAACCAGATCATGGCACGCAATGTCCGCGACCGCCAGGTCGCCCGACCCTACATTCGCCGTAATGCCCACCAGGTTATCCGCAACATCTCGCGGCAGCTCAATGGTAATTGTGCGGTCAATCGCGCGCTTATCATCGTAGTCGAACTGACTGATCTTGAGCGTAGAGCCCTTGACCTCAGCAAGGTTCCGGGTAGCCGCATCAGAAGCAGACGTTCCCTTCGCAACGCGACCGCTTTCGATAACACGCACCGGGCCGCCAGAGACACATTTAACCTCGACCGTCCCCGACGTCACGTCCAAGTCGAGCGATTGGAACGCGTCGGCATCAAACGTTTCGCTCGAAAGCTGCTGAGGCCGAGCGGAATAGTTACCGCTATCCAAGAGATCATCGTCGTCAAACATATCGTCAAAATCAGACAAATCTCCAGATAGAATACCGGTCGTACGCACCATATCGGAATGAGCCAATAGCTGCGAAGCACCAAAGACAAGCCCGATGATAAGCACAAACGCTCCGATGCCAACACCCAAGCGTACCTTGGATTCATGCGAAAGCTTCATCATTCATCACCCTCTTTGGCAATCGGCTCAGCGGTGGCCGCGGCAGCCATGTCAGCGTCAACCGAAGCGGAAACGTTCTTCCCCTTAGTCATAGCGACCGCCGGTGCCGGACCAACCTGAATATCCCCGCGCGCCCAATCACCATCGAGCGCACGCGCCACCCAGTGATAGATGGGAATCGTAAAGAAGATCAGTGCGGCAAAGGGGCCGGCGCCAAACAGGAACATCAGCAAAAAGAACAGCAGCCAGCACACAGCCCAATACGGGAACGACTGGAACGGACCTTTCACCGGAGTCACGCTGGTCGCACCGGCACCCGTCACCTGAGCCGTCGCCGCATTGGCAGCCTGCGCGCTCCAACTCGCCGCCTGCGCCGCCTTGGCCGCGGCATCACTCGCCTGTGTTGCCGCCTCGGTGGCGCGCGCCGCTGCCTCATGGGTGCGGGCACGCTCCGCGGCCTCGGCCTCGCGCTGACGGGCGCGGTCCTCGTTCTCAAATTCGATATCGTCCTCGATCTCGTCACTCGGATTGAGGAGCTCGTCCAAACTCACGCCATAGAGTTTTGCGAGCGAGATCAGGTTCTCGGTATCGGGCGAGCTCTCCGCACGCTCCCATTTACTGACCGCCTGGCGCGACAGTCCCAGCTTTCGCGCCAACCCTTCTTGGCTAAAACCCTTGCTGCGACGAAGGTCGGCGAGCCGCTGCGCAGTTTCTACATTCATGGTTCCTCCTATGTGATGCCAGCCGTGCCGCCGGACCGTTTTTGTTCTTAAGGCGCCTTGCACAGTTAAAAATCTATCCGCCACCGCCAAAAGCATGCCACCTATTCTAGTGAGATTTTTGACAACCGGCGGTTGCGGGCATATATGAGCTGCGGAAATGTGTCCAAACAAAGCAATGACCCGCAGCTCGGTTGTCCCCGTTGCGGCGTTAACGGTAGTATGGTCGTACTGTTTATTCCGCACCGCCAACGGAGGGAGTTCCGCGCCGTGAACCGCGATTTCGCCTCATCGCTCATTCAGCTCAACAATACGTTCTATCGCGAGCACTCCGCCTCCTTCTCCGATACGCGCCAGGCACCGTGGCCCGGCTGGGTACGCACCATGGACATAGCGCTCGAGCAGCTCGACGTCGCCACGATCGAGCATCCCGTCCGCGTCTTCGATCTTGCCTGCGGCAACATGCGATTCGAGAACTTTGCCGCCGGCGGCGCACTTTCCGCCAAGGGCGTCGACGGCGCAAACCCCTCGGCAGACGCCAGTTGCCCGTTTGAGTTCTATGGTGTTGACTCGTGTCAGGATTTGGCTATCGATGCGCACGGTCACGCCCTGCGCATTCCCAACCTGCACTTCCAGGAACTCGACGTACTCGATGCCCTCATGAAGCTCAACCCCGCCGAGACACCCGACGTGCTTTTCGACGCCCCGCTCGCCGACATCTCGGTCTGCTTTGGCTTTATGCACCACGTGCCGTCGTGCGAGTACCGCGTACGCGTGCTCGACGCCCTGGTGCGCCAGACGCGCCCAGGCGGCATCATCGCCATCAGCTTTTGGGAGTTTATGAACGACGAGCGCATGGCGCGCAAGGCCGTTCGCGCCGAAGCCCGCGCCGAGCTCACCCCGCCGTTTGAAAGTTACGATTCCGCGCAGTTTGAAGCCGGCGACCACCTCATTGGCTGGCAAAACGACCGCCACGCCTACCGCTATTGCCATCACTTTGACGATCAGCAGATCACCGACCTGGTGCGCGGCGTGCGCACATTCTACAAGAGCGGCGAGGTCCCCGTGCGCGAGCTTGAGCGCTTCCATGCCGACGGTCGCAGCGGCGAGCTCAACCGTTACGTGATTCTCAAGCGCCTGTAGGCATCGGCGACTTGCCGCCGAGCCGCACCGCAACTTTCGGGCAAGCTATGCCCCACCCTTTTCAACCCATTGATGGAACGTGCTGCCATGCGTTCCATACTCATGATCAAGGAGCCTCATGGGAGCCGTCCACGTTCGCACGCCTAAGAACTTTGTGCTCGAGGAGCGCCTGGAGCGCTACGCCGATGCGATTGAGACGAACCCCGAGGTCTATGCCGGAGATTGGCGCGAGGCTTGCGCGCCAGTTGGCAGCAAGCCCTTCGAACACCTTCACCTGGATCTTGGCTGTGGCAAGGGAACGTACCTTGTAGAGCGCGCGGCCCACGAGCCAAACACCCTCTTTATCGGTATGGACCAGGAGCCCATCTGCATCGCCTATGCCGCACAGAAAATCTGCGAGCAGGAGCTGTCCAACGCACTCGTCCTGCCCCGAGGCGCCGCATCGCTGCCGCAGCTGTTTGCCGCAGGCGAGCTCGATGCCATTACCATTAACTTTCCCACGCCGCAGCCCAAGGCCAAGTACGCCAAAAAACGACTCGTCCATGTCGACCATCTGATGCTCTACCGCCCGCTCTTTTCAGCCGGCGCCACCGTCACACTGCGAACAGACAGTAAGCCATTGCGCGACTACGCCCTGGGGCAGTTTGCCGCGGCCGGCTACGACACGCTTTGGGTAAGCGACGACGTCCGCCGCGACCATCCCGAGCATCCCGAGACCGAGTACGAATGCCGCACGCGCGAGATGGGTGCCGTCGTCTATGGCATTTGCGCCACACCCGGCGCGCAGCCCAGCAATGAACAGCTCGCGGCGGGCCGCGCGCAGGAGCAAAGCCTTGCCTGCTACCTGCCCGAAAACCTCGATGAGCTCACCTATGTACCTCTGGGCATGGAAGAGGCCGTCGAGAACTTTAGAAACCGCGCCCGCAAAGGCAAGAAGCGCCTGCCGCAAGAGTCCTAGGGGCTTCTGATGGTCGCGGCGTCGGCAAACAAGCGCAAATTGGCGCCAGCGAACGGCCCTCAAACCTAAGTGAGTAGACTTTTTTGCAATAGCCAGGCACAGCCCGCATAGCGAAACATAAAACCGCAGGTAGAACCCTTGCGCAAAAGTCATGTGCTCGCAATATCGCAAAAAGTCTACTCACTTGGCTAGCGACTACACTAAACGGCTGGGCAGAACGCCCATTTCCTGCATTTTCTTGCCTGCGAACGCATCGATGCGACGCTACGCCATAATAGTTGGCGGACAATCGCGAGAGAAAGCAAACACATGGCACAGACCACGACAGATATCGCCGCCAGCACCGTCCCCGGTGCCGGAGCCGCCAGTTCATTCTCGGGCGGCACGGGAACCGAAGCCGAATTCGGCTCACTCGGTGCGCTCTCCCCCACCTGGTGGGAGCCCGAGGACGGCAGCGAGCCCGAACCGTGGCTCACGCCCGACCAGGCCTTCGAGCGCTTCTTTGAATGGACGAGCGATCGCGGTATTGAGCTGTGGGACCACCAGGAAGAGGCCCTCATGGATCTAGCCGCCGGCGATCACGTCATTCTGGGCACGCCGACCGGATCGGGCAAGTCGCTTGTCGCGCTGGGCATGCTCTTTATGGGCATGGCACAGGGCAAACGCTGCTATTACACGGCCCCCATCAAGGCTCTGGTCAGCGAGAAGTTTTTCGACCTTGTGCAGGTGCTCGGCCGCGATAACGTCGGTATGATCACCGGCGACACGCATATCAACACCAAGGCGCCCGTCATCTGCTGTACGGCAGAAATCCTCGCCAACGACGCACTACGCGAGGGCGAAGATGCCGATGTTGGCTGCGTCGCCATGGACGAGTTCCACTACTTTGCCGACCCCGATCGCGGTTGGGCCTGGCAGGTGCCGCTGCTCACCCTGCCTCACACGCAATTCATGCTCATGAGCGCCACGCTCGGCGATGTCACTGCCATCGCCGCCTCACTCGAGGAGCACACCGGCGCTGCTTGCGACTTGGTCGTCGACGCCCCGCGTCCTGTTCCGCTGAGTTACGACTATGTGACGACCTCCCTCGAGGGCACGGTCGAGCTCGCCATGCGCCGCGACGAGGCCCCACTCTATATCGTGCACTTTAGCCAGGATGCCGCACTTGCGACGGCACAGTCGCTCGCCAATTTTGGCATTGCCAACAAGGAGCAGCGCGAGGCCATCAAGGAGGCGGCCAAGGGCACGAGCTTCTCGACGGCCTTCGGCAAAATCCTCAAGCGCTTGCTCGGATGCGGCGTCGGCGTGCACCATGCTGGCATGTTGCCGCGCTACCGCCTGCTGGTCGAGCGCTTGGCGCAGCAGGGCCTGCTACCCGTCATCTGCGGCACCGATACGCTCGGCGTCGGTATCAACGTGCCCATCCACACCGTGGTGCTCACCGCGCTCACCAAGTTCGATGGCTATAAGATGCGTCGTCTGCGCGCCCGCGAGTTCCATCAGATTGCCGGTCGTGCCGGCCGCTCGGGCTTCGATACCGAGGGCATGGTCATCGCCGAGGCACCCGAGCACGAGATCGAGAATGCCAAGCTTATGGCCAAGGCGGGCGACGACCCCAAAAAGCTCCGCAAGATTAAAAAGAAGAAGGCCCCCGAGGGCTTTGTCACCTGGAACAAGCAGACGTTCGAGCGCCTGATCGAGACGCAGCCCGAGACACTCAAGCCGCGCCTGCGCATCACGCACTCCATGGTGATTAGCGTGGTCGAGCAGGGTGGCGATGCCCGAGCCCGCGTACACGACCTCATCGAGACGAGCCTGCAGACCCCCGAGGAAAAGGCTAAGCTCGAGGTTCGTGCCGACGAGATCTTCGCCACGCTCATCGATTCCGGCGTCGTCGTGCGCACCGAGGTGCCGCCCGCACCCGACGCTCCGGCTGACGCCGCGCCGGACATCGACTACGCACTGACGGTCGACCTGCCCGAGGACTTTGCGCTCGACCAGCCGCTCTCGCCGTTTTTGCTTGCCGCGTTGGAGCTGCTCGATCCCGAGAGCGAGACCTATACCATGGACCTGATCTCGATGGTCGAGGCAACGCTCGAGGATCCCAAGCAGGTGCTGCGCGCTCAGGAGCGCGCAGCGCGCGACCGCGCGATGGCCGAAATGAAGGCTGACGGCGTCGAATATGAGGAACGCCTGGAGCGCATCCAGGATGTCACCTACGAAAAACCGCTCGAGGACTTGCTCGACGCCGCCTTCGACAAGTACTGCCAGGAAGTGCCCTGGGCAAACGACTACCAGCTCTCTCCCAAAAGCGTCCTGCGCGATATGCTGGAAAGCGCGAGCGATTTTAAGGGTTACATTCAAAAGCTCGGCATCGCCCGTTCCGAGGGCATTTTGCTGCGTTACCTGGCAGAGGCCTACCGTTCGCTCGACCGCACCGTGCCCATCGAGAAGCGCGACGAGCGTCTGCGCGACATTATCTCGTGGCTCGGCTTTGTGGTGCGCTCGGTGGACTCGAGCCTGGTGGACGAGTGGGAGAACGCCGGCAACCCGGCAGCCCTCGATGCTGCGCCGCCGCAGGGCATCGACGAGGTCGTGGCGGACCGCCGCGGCTGCACGCTGTTGGTGCGCAACGCGCTCTTCCGCCGCGTGACCCTTGCCGCCCGCGAGCACGTTCGCGACCTGGGCGAGCTCGACGACGACTGGGGCATGAGCGAGATCCGCTGGCAAAAAGCACTCGACGCTTACCACGAGCAGCACGAGGAAATCCTCACCGACGGAGATGCCCGCAGCGCCGCGATGTTTTCCATCGACGAGTCCGACGAGAAGACCGCGCACGTATGGCACGTGCACCAGATCTTTGCTGACGAGGATGGCGACCACGATTTTGGCATCATGGGCGATGTCGATCTGGACGCCACGCAAGACGGCGGCGAGGTAATCTTCAAGAACTACCGTGTCGGCTTTATCGAGGACCTGCTCGAGGACTAGCCGGGCGCAATGGGACGAAACAAAGCGGGGTCGCTGGCAACATCGCCAGCGGCCCCGCTTTTTGCGCGATACGCTATCCCCTACTCGGCATCCTCGACCTCATACGAATCCGCCTCGGCTGGCTCATCGTTCGTCTCTGTCGCGGCCCCGCGCGCCTCGTCAAACGCTGCTTTCATGGTCTTGTTGCCCCACGTGAGCTTGCGAATGGTAAGATCGTCGGCTTTCTTGTTGGCAAGGCGCAGATTGTTCTCGGAGGACAGCAACGCCTCCTTGGTTTTCTGCAGATGGCTAATCGTCTTGTCGATCTCATCGATTGCCGTTTGGAACTTGCGGCTCGCGATCTCGTAGTTGCGGCCGAAATCGTTCTTGAACTTCTCCATCTTGGCTTCGAAGTTCGTGACATCGATATTCTGCTGCTTGTACTCCGCCAGCTCCTGCTTATAGCGAAGCGAACCCATGGCGGCATTGCGTAGCAGCGTAATGATGGGAATGAAGAACTGCGGGCGGATCACATACATCTTCTCGTAGCGATAGCTCACGTCCACGATTCCCGCGTTGTAAAGCTCGCTCTCGGGCTCGAGCAGCGTGCAGAGCACCGCGTACTCACAGCCTTTCTGGCGACGATCGTGATCGAGTTTCTTAAAGAAGTCCTCGTTTTTATGCTTGGTCGCGGTCTCGTCGTTCTCGTTTTTCATCTCGAACATAATCGAAATGACCTCGTTGCCGCTCGCGTCGCGCTCACGGAAAATGAAGTCTCCCTTGGTGCCCTCGGATGCATCGTTATCTTTCTCGAAGTACGCATTGGGAAACGCCGTCATGCGCAGACGGTTAAACTCGGTCTCGCAGTGCTGCTCGAGCGACTCGCCCACCATCTTGGTGGACAGGCGAACCTTCATGTCCTTAAGGCGCTCAATCTCTTCATCCTTGTAGCGAATCAGGTCATCGCTCGCGCGCTTGGCCTGCGCAAGCTCGAGCTCGTGTGCCGCCTTGGCTTGCTCCTCGCGAGAATCGCGCACCGCCAGCTCGCTCGTCAGTTTGGCACGTGCCTCATCGCGCTCTCGCTCCGCCGCGGCGACCGCCTCTGACAGGTTCATTTTTGCCATCAGTTCCTGCTCGCGCAGCTGGGCACGCAGGCCCTCGGCCTCTTGCTCGGACTGAGCCTTTGCGGCGGAAAACTTCTCTTGCACCTTCGCGCGATAGTCAGTAAGCGCGCGCTCGGCCTCGCTGCGAGCGGCATCGAGCTCACGCTGCGACTCTGCCGCGGCAGCGGCAAGCGCCATCTCCTGGGCCTTGTCCGCCGCGGCGATCCTGGCCTGCAGCTCGGCAATCTGAGCGTCGCGCGCGGACAGGTCGTTTTGAGCAGCATTGCGTGCCGCCGCCTCGGCAAGCCTGGCTTCATCATCTTTGCGCTCCAACTGCGCACGTAAATTGTCGATCTCGCGCTGAAGCTCGGCATTCTCCTTTTGAGCATCGGAACGAGCCTCAACCGCCGCGCGCTGACTTGCACTCTCGCGCTCTGCGGCAGCGCCTTCGAGCTTGGCGCGCAGCTCGGCAAGCTCAGCGTCGCGCTTGGCAACCTCTTGTGCCAGCTGCTGAGCTGCAGCGTTCTTCTGCTCGACAAGCTGAGCGTCGCGCTGAGACTCTGCCTTTTGCAAAGCAGCCGTCGAGCGCGAGCGCTCAAGCTCCAGTGCCTGCTCGCCCTCGCGCTGGACCGCCTTCACGCGCTCGTCCAGGTCGCGCGAGAACTCGGCATCGCGCACCTGCTTGACGATATCCGCATAACCGGACGCATCGACCTTAAAAACTTCGCCGCAATGCGGGCACTTGATCTCGTTCATGGCAGCTCCTCGATGGACGCAAATTTCAACCGCCTACACTCTACCGCGCAGCACGGACAAAAAAGGCGCCGCCGCCATAATGGCAACGGCGCCAGATCCACCACAAAGGCGACTGTCCCCTTTGTGGTGACTTGGGTCCTTACAGGTCGCGGTAGTCGATCAGGCGAAGATCAGGTTGAGACTCAAGCCAAGTGCGAAGCTCGGGGTCGATCAGCGCATCGACTTCCTTGGTGCGGTCGGTAGTGAGCGAGCTGTTCTCCAGGATAAAACGATCGAGATAGCCCGGATGGCACACAAAGACGACCGTCTCGCCGTCCACCATCTCGCGAACCGTCTGCATGATTGCCTCTTTGGGCTCGTAGCCCGGCTCCATCGAGCGCATCACCATGCGCAGATCAGTATCTCCGCAATGCACCACAGCCGCGGGGTCGAAGCTCGCCTTTTGCTCCTTAAGGCCCAGCTCCTGAGCAACCGCCGAGATCGCCCGGTTAAGGTTTTTGCTCATGACGGCATGGGCCTCAAAGTAATCGGGCTCGCGGCCCACGATCTCGACAAAGCGGTCATGCTGCGCGCGGATCTCGATGCAGGCCTCGTCGAAGTCTATCAACTCCTCGCCGCGCTTAAAATGATCGCGGAAGGTACGGCTGCTATGGAACTCGCCGTTCTCGTTGAGCATGCTCGGAATGAGCGCCGGGTCGGCACACGGCTTGCCCAGGCACACGTTGGTGTGCTGACCCACCGCAATGCCGACATCCGCCACGAGCGACCAGCCACGCTCGGCCTCGGGCATATTGGGCATAAGTCCCGCCGAGCGCACCAGGCCCTCATTGATACTGCGGGCAATCCCCAGGTTAACGGCATACGAATAACCGATATCGTCGGCACGAATGAGCAATTGCTTCATATTGACCCCCATCTACGGAAAGGGACACTTGAAGCGCAGCCAAGTGCCCCAGATAATTGTCCTACCGAACGGATGCTTTAGGCTTTGGCGGCAGCAGCGTCTTCGTCGAGCTGCTCCTTGGTAAAGCCAAAGAAGTAGGCGATGGCAGCGGCGGCAACAAATGCAGTGCCCGATGCAACGCAGCCCCATACGAGATTAGCAGTTCCGCCTGCAACATAACCTGTAATACCAAGGATATTAGTTGCGCCCAAAACATACGTGGTCACATTAGTGAGAGCCGCGATCAGGCCGCCGATAGCGCCGCCCGCGACCATGGCACCCAGGCAGCGAGTATACTTAAAGCCGCAGCCATACAGCGCGGGCTCCGTCACGCCACCGACAATGCCGGAGAGCAAGAAACCAAGCATAGCGCCCTTTTCGTCGACCTCCTTAAGGCGCAGGAAGGCACCGAAGGCCATGCCCCACGTGGCGAACTGAGCGATAGCACCCGCGACCATAACGCAGGAGTCAGACCCTGAGGTGAGCACCTGCACAATGCCGAGGGCAATCAGAACCTGGTGCATACCGGTCATAACCAGGAACTCCCAAAGCGCAGCAATGGCGACGAGGGAGAGGATCGTGACGATGCCGCCAGCGTTTCCGAGGCCGAACATAAAGTTGCCGACCAGGTCGCCCAGAATGGAACCAATCGGAGCTAGGGCGCACAGGGAAACGGGGGTCATCACAGCCATGGTGCACACGGGCACAAACACCGTGGAGAGCATGTCGGGGATGATCTTCTTCATGAACTTCTCGACGACCATCAGCACCGGCATAGACAGCAGCATGGGGAGCACGGTCGCAGAATAGTTGTTCAGCTGAGCCGGGAGCACGCCGTAAACCATCGTGGTCGTAGCACCCGAATCCGCCGCAGCGTTGACCAGCGTCATGAACTCAGGGGCAATGAGCACGCCGCCGAGCATCATGCCGAGCGGCTGGCTGCAGCCGAGCTGCTTTGCGGCAGCCCAACCCAGATAAACAGGGAGGAAATAATAGCCTGCGTTGTAAATCCAGTTGTAGAAGAAGTTGTAGATGTCGGAATCAGCAGACCAGATACCGAGCATGCCGTCGCCGCAAAGTACGGCAAGTGTGCGGAACATGGCGGCGCCCATGATAATGGGGATCGTCATGCACATTGTCTTGGACAGGTAGTTAAGGGCCTTCTTGCCTGCAGTCTTGACCGTCAGTGGCTCCTTGATGCCGTCATCGAGGTTCTCGTCAATGGAGCCTTCGCCCTTGACGCCCAGCGCAATGGCGGCGTCATAGACCTTCGGCACGTTCTGGCCAATGATGACCTGATACTGGCCGCCAGACCACTGTGCACCCAGCACGCCCTTGATCTTCTTTACTTCATCGTCATTGGGAATGGACTGATCCTTGAGGTTCAGACGCAGGCGGGTCATGCAGTGCGTCGCGTTCGTCACATTGGAGGCGCCGCCGACGGCAGCAAGCACGTCCTCGGCAATCTTCTTGTTATCGACAGCCATGTCGAATCCCTTCTCTTCCAACTAAAGGCCGTGGGACTTCACGGCACCAAGACGCACAATTCCGCTCGCGCCTGCGCAGCGCGCGACATCAGTTGGCAAGAGATTGATTTGCATGTGATTCCCGGGTGGATCGACATGAAAAAGCCCCGCGCACAACCGACAGAGACCCAATTATGGCCTCGGCAGAATCGGTAGTGCCTCTCGGAGCTGCGCCGTGAGTAACACCCAACACACGGCGAGTATATGCGGCAGATGCGTTCGTTGCGGCTCAGATTACCGACGAACGGTAGCAAACGACCCGCGAACGGTCGCCATGACGGAAAGGAAATACCAGAGAGCCTATTTATCCGAGTGGACAGAAGTCACGCGATTCACATGCATGATCAGATAGACGAGCTCCTCTTGGGCCAATGGCTCGCCAAAGGTCTCTTGAATCAGATCGTCGACACGGTGAGCGCAACGCGATGCCGCCGGATACTGCTCCACGAGCACGTCGTAAAGACCGGAGTTCTCGGTATCGATCGGCTCTTTCTTTGCCACGCGGTCGAGCAGATAGCGCACATGAGTGGCAAAGCGGGCAAAGGCGAACGACGAGCGATCGACCGTCACACCCAACTCTTCTTGAATAATCGCGACCGTCATATCGAGCAGTCGCTCCTCGTGCTGCTCGGCAAGCACGCGCCGCTCGCTCGGCTTAACCGATGCGTTGACAATCGACATGGCAATGCCCGCGGCCTCGCTTCGGGGCATACGCACACGGAAGCTTTTCTGGATGCCGCGAACAGCCAGCTCGCCCAAGCGGTATTCGATGGGATGCAGCTGCTCCAGATCGCGCTCGAGCGGCAACGACACCACCATGTGTTCGCGGGCGCGCTTAATGGCAAACTGGATATGGTCCGCCAGTGTAATGGGGAGGTTAGGGCTCAATTCGTACGAAAGCTGTCCGGTTGCGATATCAGCCAGCTGAGCAGAAAACTCCAGCACCTCGGGGTCGACCTCATCAATAAACGCCAGGTACTTTGAATCAATGCCGTAAAAGGTACGCGTGATGACATCCAGGTCGACCTCATGCGGCATATCGCCAAAGCCGATACCGCGACCCAGCGCGATAAGCTGACGCCCCGCGCCGTCTTCGCAGATGGCAGCGTTATGGTTAATGCGCTGGATAGCCCTCATGGATTCATCGCTCCTACTGAAACGCGCCGCACAGACCATACGCGCGGCGCGTTCATTCTACCTGCACTTACAGCTACAGTCCAAAGAAGCCTAGGATTTGGTCACGGCTTACGGGCTTGTAGTTGTTGGCATCGAGGCCAACGTCGTAGCGCAGAACCGGGCGCTCGCGATCGCGGTTGCGCGCGTTGGTGCGGTCTCCCCTGCTGTGGATATGCCCGTGCAACATGATGGCGCCACGCGCCTTGCCGTTCCAGCTGAGCATGGGGTAATGGCTCATTACCAGGCGATGGCCCTTCGCGTAACCGGGGGCGACCTCCAGATAATCGCGCACCTCATCCCAAATGTGCGGCACGTCTGGATCTTCCCAGTCGCCGTCATGGTTACCGCGGATGAGCGTTACGTTCTGACATTCGATGCGCTCGCGCAGGCGCACCGCCTCCGCCAGGGGCAAACGATAGGTAAAGTCTCCCAAGATATAGAGGCGGTCGTCCACAGCCACGCACTCATTGATGGCATCGATGACCTTGCGGTTCATCTCCTCGACCGAATCAAACGGTCGATCCATGTCGTGCAAGATATTCGTATCGCCCAGGTGCAGGTCGGCGGTAAACCACATCATCGTCTCTGTCCTCATTTCGCAACGCGTATAAGACCTGTTTAGTATACAGACGCGGCGATGAGACAGTCACCCAAAGAGCCCGCCGAACAGACCTCGGCGACGCTTGTCCTGCTTTTTCGAAGCGTCATCCCGCGTCTTCTTGCCCTGCCGCTTCTTACGGTCCTGCTCCAACTCATCGTCATCGAGTAGCATATCCCACTCAAACGGATCGTCTGTCAGATCGAACAGGTCATCGTCATCAAACACGTGCGCCTCCATTACCGATTAGCGAGCATCCACAACGTAGTTGAGAAGTCTACGGGCCCGTGCGGACACAAATTCATCCTGTCTGCGTCTTTCAATCGTTTGCCGCAACGCTTGCGCAACGGAACGCTTGCAGATAAGATGGGAACACGGATGGCACCCGTGGCAGCGGGTCTTGCCAACTCCGATACACGTTTTCATCGTGAGAAATGGCCGTCTTCGCTTACGCGGGGGCGGCCACTTTGTTTATCCCTATGTCATCTGATTCTAATGCACAAACATGCGCACGAACTTGCGCTTCCAGCTTGCGTAAGGGGCATAGCGGAACGGCACGTCCAGCCACGTTGCCTTGTTCACGATGCTCTTCTTGTGGCTAAACGTATCGAAGCTCTCGCGTCCATGGTACTGTCCCATACCGCTCGCCCCCATGCCGCCAAAGCCCATATGGCTCGTGGCCAAATGCATAATGGTGTCATTAACACAGCCACCACCAAAGGGCACGTAACGCACAAAGCGCTGCTGAACCTCACGGTCTTGGCTAAAGATATACAGGGCCAGCGGCGTCGGACGATCCGTAATAAACGTCTCGGCCTCGTCTAGGCTCTCAAACGACAGCACCGGCAAGATGGGGCCGAAAATCTCCTCCTGCATTACGGCGTCCTCAGGCGCCACGCCGTCCAAAATCGTCGGTTCAATCTTGAGCGACGACTCGCGCGCGGTACCTCCCAGCACAACCTTGTCGGGGTCGATCAGCCCGCGTACGCGCGCGAAATGCTTGGCGTTGACAATATGACCGTAATTCTCATTGTCGAGCGGATGCTCGCCAAACATGCGGCGGGCCTCCTCCTTGATGAGGTCCAGCAGCTCGTCGTGCACGCGCGCATCGACCAGCAGGTAGTCGGGCGCCACGCAGGTCTGCCCCACGTTGAGCCATTTACCAAAGGCGATACGGCGTGCCGCGACCTTCAAGTTAGCCGTCGCATCCACGATGCAGGGACTCTTTCCGCCCAGCTCAAGCGTCACGGGTGTGAGGTTTTTACTTGCACGCTCCATGACGAGCTTGCCGACCGGAACGCTACCGGTAAAGAAGATCTTGTCCCAGCACTCATCGAGCAACGCTTCGTTTTCGGCACGCCCGCCTTCGACGACCGTCACCAAGCGCGGATCAAATGCCTCTTCACAGATTTGCTTGAGCACCGCGCTCGATGCCGGAGCATAGGCGCTCGGCTTGATGACCACGGTATTGCCCGCGGCAAGGGCGCCGGCGAGTGGCTCGAGCGTCAGTAAAAACGGGTAGTTCCACGGAGCCATGATGAGTGTGACGCCATAGGGCACGGACTGCGTCTTGCACACACTCACGGCGTTGGCGAGGTCACACGGACGCAGGCGCGAGCGACTCCATCGAGCCACATGCGCAATCTGATAACGAATCTCGGAAAGCGAGGTGCCGATCTCGCACATATACGCCTCGTCATGCGACTTTCCCAAATCGGTCTTGAGCGCATGGGCAATATCGGCCTCGTGGGCCCGCACCGCATCGCGTAAACTCACGAGCGCACGACGTCGAGCATCGACATCAAACGTGGCGTGCGTCTTAAAATAGGCGCGCTGATCGGCAACGATGCGCGCGATTTCCTCGGTGTTCATGGGCCCTCCTAGTTCTCGTCTTCAAACATACCACCCGCAACGACCTCGTACATATGCTCGAGCTCCAAACGGTCCATTAAAAGCGGAACGGGGTACAGGGGATTGGCCTCGGCATCGGCATGCGCCGCCATCTCAGGAATGTCGGAGCGGCGAATGCCCGTCACATATTTGGGTATGCCCAAGGCGGCGTTCATGCGGTCGACCCAATCGATAAAGGCCTCAGCAGCCACGTTGTCCAGCGCATTAGCCGGCGCAATGCCGGCCATGCGGGCGAGATCGGCGAGCTTGGGAGCAGCAGCTTCGCCATAGGCGCGAAGCATGTGCGGCAGGATGATGGCGTTGGCCAAGCCGTGGGGAATCCCGTAACGCCCGCCCAGGCTGTGCGCGATGGCATGGACGTATCCAACATAAGAGCGCGTAAAGGCAACGCCCGCTTTATACGCCGCCGAAAGCATATTGCGGCGCGCACGCATGTTGCCACCGCACTCATAGGCCTCGAGCAAATTGTCGTGGATGAGCTGCACCGCCTGGCGCGCCATCTTGCGCGTATAGGGCGTGGTGCTGCGCCCGATAAAGGCCTCGACGGCATGTGTCAGGGCGTCCATGCCCGTTTGCCCCGTAATGGAGGCGGGCAGGCCGCGCGTAAACTCGGGGTCGTGCACCGCAAAGCGCGGGATCAGCACAAAGTCGTTAATGGGATACTTGTAGTGCGTCTCGTCGTCGGTAATTACCGCTGCAAGCGTGACCTCGCTTCCCGTGCCCGCCGTGGTGGGAACGGCGATGAGCAGCGGCAGGCGACGATGGATACGCAACAGGCCGCGCATCTTGTTGATGGGCTTCTTTGGCTGCGCGATGCGCGCGCCCACGCCCTTGGCGCAGTCCATGGCCGAACCGCCGCCAAAGCCGATAATGGCCTGGCAGGCGCTCTCTCGATACAGAGATGCCGCTTCCTCCACGTTTGAGACCGTGGGGTTCGCACATGTTTCGGCATAGACCGCAGCGCTAATTCCCTTGGACGCGAGCGCTGTCTCGAGCGGTGCCGTGAGCCCCAGACGGGCAATGCCGGGATCTGTCACGATAAGAACATGGTGTATTGAACGCTTTTGAAGCACTGCGGGCACTTCCTCAGCGTGCTCTAAAATGCGTGGCTCGGTATAGGGCAGCACCGGCAATGCGATGCGAAAAACCGTTTGATACGTTCGGCACCAGGCGCGGCGGGCTAGATGCATAAAGGAAGCTCCTTCATTTGTTGATTGGTCAACATTTGCTCGACCGATTGTACTCATCGGAGGTCGCACGAGGTCTAGCAATCGTTAATCAATCAACATCTACACATGCTTAAATTGTTTTATTAAAAATCATTCCTAATAGGCTTCACATTCGGTCTCATTTATGGATAATAGAACTCGTCAAGACGCACGTCCGGAGAGGGCCCTTACGGGACCGGACGAGCGCACCATCGCCATCGATCGAAAGGATCGAATCATGAAGTTTGTTTGCCCCGTTTGCGGTTATGTGGAAGAGTTCGACGGCGACCAGCTGCCCGAGGATTTCAAGTGCCCCCAGTGCGGCGTTCCCGGCTCTCGCTTCCTGAAGCAGGAGGAGGGCCAGCTCGAGTGGGCTGCCGAGCACGTCGTGGGCGTCGCCAAGATGGAGGGCGTCTCCGAGGACATCGTTGCCGATCTGCGCGCCAACTTTGAGGGCGAGTGCTCCGAGGTCGGTATGTACCTGGCCATGGCTCGCGTTGCTCATCGCGAGGGTTATCCCGAGATCGGCCTGTACTGGGAGAAGGCTGCCCACGAGGAGGCCGAGCATGCCGCCAAGTTCGCCGAGCTCCTGGGCGAGGTCGTGACCGATTCCACCAAGAAGAACCTCGAGATGCGCGTTGAGGCCGAGAATGGCGCCACCGCCGGCAAGACCGATCTTGCCAAGCGCGCCAAGGCCGCTGGCCTCGATGCCATCCACGACACCGTGCACGAGATGGCTCGCGACGAGGCCCGCCACGGCAAGGCTTTCGCTGGCCTGCTCAAGCGCTACTTTGGCTAAGCCAACTGCCTGAGACATAACCTCTAGCTCGAAGAAGGCCCGGACCGTATTGGTTCGGGCCTTTTTGTGTCTCGAGGACTCGTTAACGCCCTGAAATAGAGCTATCTTCGGCATCGGTCTCTCGTCAAAAACTAAGTGAGTAGACTTTTCGAAACTTGCCGAGCAGACCATCCGTATTGCTTTATAAAGTCGCAGGTAAATGACTTGTTTCAAAACGGCCTGGTCGCCAAAGTGCCAAAAGCCTACTCACTTAGAACCGCAGCCGTCCACGATCGAGCTGTTTTGCGTCTAACGGGCATCTTTCCGTCGATTACTCCCAATTATGTCCAGTCAACGAATAGTTCAGACCGGAGTAATGTCTCAGCCCTTTGCTCATCTGAGCTTTTATCACGATATTCAGCATCGAGCATCCTGCATATGGCCTTAACGATCGCGCGGAATCTATCCTCATCGGATATCTGTCTGTGTGTCAGGAGAAGTACATCGTAGCCCATGGCCTGAAGGGCCGTCATGCGGTCAGCGTCACGCAAGCCATCCCCTGCGCGTCCGTGCGAGGCCTTTCCCTGACATTCAATGGCCACCTGTCGCCTGCCGTCCGGCGAAGAAAGAAGTAGGTCGATATATACACGGGACTTTCCCACAATCGCTCGAGCACTTGTGCTTAGCATCACTTCAACATTAAGCTCTATGCCGCAAAAACCTTCGCCTCCCAGGGATCGCGGCAGTGCAAGTAGCAAATACGCCTCGACCTCAAAAGGCGACGCGGCGCCCAATGGAACGAGTTGCGATACCGCTATAAATCTATTGCCGTAACGCATCCCGCAAACATCTGAACAAAAACGGTCAAGGTCTCCGCCCAAAACCAAAGCGTCTCGACGCCATAAATTTGAGGCGGTGCCGTCCTCGGACGGGCAGCGCACCCAACCGAACGTTGTCGAAATCGCGCCCGAATCAATTGCACGCGAAAGCTCCGCCTCAAGTGCCGCCGGCAGGGCACACACCGCAAACAAGCCACACATCTCCGCCAATACCAAAAGAAGCTGAAGATCCGTCAGATGCCGCAACATGATGAATGCCGTCAGTAGAGGAGACGTAATCAAAACCCCATGCTCCGTTCCCAGCACGGATTCCCTGGGAAGCTCACCAAGAAACAGCCGCTGCCTAATGCTGGCAGGACAAGTCCGTTTGTTTCTCGACCGAACCAATGTATACAACGGAAAACCGAGCGCGACCGCAGCCGTCGGGTTGCGGGCGAGATCATATCGCTGCCGGTCTTCTTCCGGTCGTGGAAGCGGCGGACACAAAGCGCGGACTTGAGGAGGCAAACGCCAGTACCTAAAAGCTGATATGTCACAAAGTAGATCCTTCATAGGCACAGGAAAACACGAATTTCAACCCAGTCAGTCACGCATTGGCGCGAACGCACCAAAAATGGCGCCGAACGGACTGCCAAGTTTTCAACAGCCCTCCCCAACTGGCCAAAAGCTTGCCGAGAGCTGGACGAAGCCCTGTTGAAAACCCCATTTTTTCTCATGCAGGAGCTTTGCGCGGCAAGTGAGTAGACTTTTTTGAACATCCCGAGCAGGCCGGTCATCCTGCTTTTCAAAACCGCAGGTAGATAGCTTGTTACAAAACTGCCTGGTCGCCAAAGTGCTAAAAGTCTACTCACTTAGGTTGCAGAGTGCCCCCCCATTAGCTGCAATTCCAAGGTAGTTAGTACTTTTGGACTCAGATCGTCATACTGAACAAGAATTTGAGTTGAGTTTTCAGGGACAGATGCGCCATCGGCACACCAAAAACAGTCACCGATATCGATAAAAGGGATGCTCGAGCGCGTGAGGGCCCGTGCAAAAGAGCTTCCGCCCGCGTCACACTCCACGGCCACGACGCAGTAAAGGCCGGCGTCCGCGTACTCGATCGAGACTTCCCCTGCCGGAAACGTTTTCCGTACAAGCGCCGCCAGGCCATCACGCGCCCCACGAGCACGAACGCGCACGCGGTTCACATGTCGCTCGTAATCACCCGATTCCAGCAAACGCGCCAAGGCAACCTGATCAACAGAACTTACCGACGAGGCGTAGAAACCAAGGTTGCGTTTAAACCTCTCCATTAGTTCATCGGGCAGCACCATGTACGCCAAACGTAACGCCGATGAAAGGCTCTTCGAAAACGTGTTGGTGTAGATAACCGACTGGGCGGCATCGATCGACGCGAGCGCGGGAATCGGCTTGCCGGCAAGGCGAAACTCACAATCAAAGTCGTCTTCGATGAGATACCGACCTGGCCGCTCGGCGGCCCAGCTCAGCAACGCATAGCGACGTGCAATGCTCGTCACAAGACCGGTCGGATACTGATGAGACGGCATCAGGTGAAGGACATCGGTCCCGGTTTTCTGCAGCGCGCTCAAGTCCACGCCCTCAGCATCCAACGGGACATGCCGCACTTCGCAACCCATGGCCTGATAGATGCGCGTCAAGCGCAAATAGCCTGGATCCTCGACGGCATACACCTTGTCCGCGCCAAGCAACTGAACCAACATGGTATCGAGCAGCTGGGCGCCCGCACCGATAACGATATTGTCGGGATTGACATTCATGCCCCTTGTCCCGCGCAGATGGCGCGCAATCGCACGTCGCAGTCGAGCGGTGCCCTGCGCCGGTGCGGGCGAAAAGATTTCACGTTCGTCTTCGGACGTCAGCGTCGCCCGTAGCGCACTTTGCCAAAGCCGCGCCGCCTCCAAAGCGGAAGGAGAAAGTGCGTCGAATCGCTCTGCCTGCCCCATGGCATCATGCGCGCTGGGACCAACAGGGACAGCATCTCGGTCGATATCCCCCGCAGCCAAAGCCAAAACCGGCGCATCCGGGAGCTCGCACGCGTAGTAGCCACGACGCGGCATTGAGCAAATATAGCCCTCGGCAAGCAACTGGCTATATGCATTCTCGATGGTAATGACACTGATACCCAGATGACTCGCAAAGGCGCGCTTAGACGGCAGATGCTCCCCCGCCGCAATACGGCCAGCAACAATATCATCGCGAATTTGCTGGTAAACATACTCATAAAGCGATGCTTCGCCGCGATTTTCCAAATTGTAGTCAAGCATGGGTCTATCACCTGACCTTATTGAATCATTCAATCTGGCATTAGTCTGACCTTGTTATTATCTCGAAAACTGAGTATTTCGCCATACCCAGCTCCCCGATAGGATGTTCCGTTAAGCAATGCACATGCCAACCAAGGGAGCAACCATGGCAGAACAGACCAGCAAGGCCGATCGCGTCAAACTCAATCGCGAGCTCGCGCAGATGCTCAAGGGCGGCGTCATCATGGACGTCACCACGCCCGAGCAAGCACGCATCGCCGAGGAGGCGGGCGCCTGCGCCGTCATGGCGCTCGAGCGCATCCCGGCCGACATCCGCGCCGCAGGCGGCGTCTCGCGCATGAGTGATCCCAAGATGATCAAGGGCATCCAAAAAGCTGTCTCCATCCCCGTTATGGCCAAGTGCCGCATCGGCCACATTGTCGAGGCGCAGATCCTGCAGGCCATCGAAATCGACTACATCGACGAATCCGAGGTCCTCTCCCCCGCCGATGATGTCTATCACATCGACAAGACCCAGTTTGACGTGCCGTTTGTCTGCGGCGCCCGCGATCTGGGCGAGGCACTGCGCCGTGTTGCCGAGGGCGCCACGATGATTCGCACCAAGGGCGAGCCGGGCACGGGCGACGTCGTTCAGGCCGTGCGCCATATGCGCAAGATCCAAAAGCAGATCCGCGACGTTGTTGCCCTGCGCGACGACGAGCTCTTTGAGGCAGCCAAGCAGCTGCAGGTTCCGGTCGAGCTGGTGCGCGAGGTCCATGCCGCGGGCAAGCTCCCCGTCGTAAACTTTGCCGCCGGCGGAGTCGCGACCCCCGCCGACGCCGCGCTGATGATGCAGCTGGGCGCCGAGGGCGTCTTTGTTGGCTCGGGCATCTTTAAGAGCGGCGACCCCGCCAAGCGCGCCGCCGCCATCGTCAAGGCCGTGGCAAACTTCACCGACGCCAAGCTCATCGCCGAGCTTTCGGAGGACCTGGGCGAGGCCATGGTGGGCATCAACGCCGACGAAATCGAGATCATCATGGAGGAGCGCGGGCGCTAGTCCAGCAGAAAGGATCGCACATGAGCGATTATGCAGACCAAACGGTCGCCGTGCTGGCGGTCCAGGGCGCTTTTGCCGAGCACGAGGCAAGACTGTCCGAGCTGGGCGCACGTTGTATCGAGATGAGGCAGGCGGCCGATTTGCAGCAGAACTTTGACCGCCTGGTCCTCCCCGGCGGCGAGTCCACCGTTCAGGGCAAGTTACTTGCCGAGCTTGGTATGCTCGATGAGCTTCGCACCCGCATTGTTGAGGGCATGCCCGTCCTGGGCACCTGCGCCGGCTTGATTCTGTTGGCGCGCGATCTTGCCGCCCACGACGATAAGGGGACGCCGCGCTTGGCAACCATGGATGTGCTCGTTGAGCGCAATGCTTACGGCAGACAGCTCGGCAGCTTTCGCACCAAGGGGCAGGTAGGCGGTATCGACTGTGAGGTGCCGCTGACGTTTATCCGCGCGCCCCGCATCGTCGAAGTGCACGGCGACACTGAGGCCCTAGCCGAAGTCGACGGTCGCATCGTCGCCGCCCGCCAAGGCAACCAGCTCGGCGTCACCTTCCACCCCGAGCTCGACGAAGACACCCGCCTCCACGAACTGTTCCTGCAAATGTAGGCAGAATTTAAACGAGCGTGGATTTTCGGACATACAACAAATGAGAGTGGATAATCTCCCACTTTGAGCTTGAATGCAGGCTCAAACCGGGAGATTATCCACTCTCATGCTATGTAGTCGTTGGGGACGTTCTTAAACGACTAGTCAAACAAGAACGTCCCCAACGACCATATTGCGATAGACGACCACGTTTGCCCAGATAAAACCGACCAAAATAAACCTGTCCCTTTTTGGTAGGTTTGGATCAAGGCAACGCCGATGCTTTGGTACCGACAGCGAAAACCCGCCAGAGCGAGCAAGGTGCCTTGAAACAAGGCGGCATTGACCTTCTGGTCATGCCGCCGAAGTTGAAAGGCAGATTGCCGCCCTGGCGGGTTTGCAGCGTCAACTAGTTACGCGATTTGGTAAAACCGCGTAACCCAACTAGAAACGGTTGCCGCGGAAGCCGCCACCGTTGCGGCCGCCACGGTCGCCACCGCGACCGCCGCGGTCGTTACCACGGTTGCCGCCGAAGCCGCCACGGTTGCCACCGCGATCGCCATAGCCACCACGGTTGCCGCCAAAGCCGCCGCGACCGCCACGGTCGCCGCCACGGTCACCAAAGCCGCCACGGCCACCGCGATCGCCACCGCGGCCGCCGCGGTCACCGCCACGGCCACCGCGATCGCCAAAGCCGCCGCGACCGCCACGGTCGCCGCCACGGCCACCGCGCTCGTCACGGCCGCCGCGAGGACCGCGGTCCTCGTCCAGGCCCATGGCGACGAGCGGAGCGATAACCTTATCGAGAGCGGCCATCAGCTCGGTGGCCTCCTCGTAAGAAAGCTCGGGCAGGAGCTTCTCCTTCTTGTTGGCAAGCTCGGTCAGGCCCTCAGCGGCATCCTCGGCAGCGAAGACAACGATCTTGCGCATATCGCCCTCGGCGTCGTCGATGCGGCCGACCAGATCGGCAGCCTCGGCCTCGGCCATCAGGCCATCGAGCTCACGAAGGCGCATGCCCAGCAGGTCGGACATTTCCTTCTGCTCCATCTTGGGCTTGAGGTCAAGAAGCTTGATGGCGCGCTCGATGTTCGCCATGCGCTCGGCCTTGGCCTCCTCCTCCTTGGAAATAGCAAAGCGACGGCTGCGCAGCAGGCGGGCGGCCTTCTGCATCTTGTCCATCAGCTCTTCGTCATCGTAATCAGCGGCGGCCTCGACAACCTCGGCCTCCTCGGCGGAAACCTCGTCAGCAGCCTCAACCTCGGCAGCTTCGGTCTCCACGGTCTCGACTGCCTCGACCTCGGCAGCCATGGTCTCGTTCTCGGTCTCGTTCATGATCTCTTCGTTCTCAGACATGAGACTCCTTCTTGGCCCTCTCGGGCATCATCGCCCCATTCGCGGGGCCCGTCGCGCACTCTTTGCGCTTTAAACATTCATGCCTCTCGGCAAAACGTCCATTAGTTTATGGTGTCGCCATCCAATCTAGCTGCAGAATCTATGTGCACACATTAATGCGACATGTGCGACTCGCGGCGGGCGTACACCAGCGACACCGCGAACCCGGCCACGGCAATCACGGCCGCTACGCGCACGGCAGCCGCAAATCCTATCGCCTGGGCAACGTCCGCCGCAACGCCAGCGGCGCCGGCAACCGCCGCAGAACTCGAGAGCAGGCCGATAAACAGGGACGGGCCAAACGACGCGGCAATCATGTTCCACGTGTTGAGCAATGCCGTTCCGTGAGGATGCTCGGCGGCGGGCAACGTCTCCAGGCCGGCCGTCTGCGAGGGGCTCAGCACCAAACCGACACCGGCATACACCACAACAGTCAGCGCCACGACAATACCAATGTTCATGCTTGCC
The DNA here is from genome assembly GCA_019419645.1 of Collinsella sp. Taxonomy (GTDB): domain Bacteria; phylum Actinomycetota; class Coriobacteriia; order Coriobacteriales; family Coriobacteriaceae; genus Collinsella. The sequence continues at coordinate 75,902 of DXZN01000002.1, forward strand.
GCGGTCATCGAAATTGCAGCCTGTCCCACAGCAATCAGGGCAAAGCCGACCGGCAGCAGCGGCCACGCGCCACGGGCATCCATCACGCGTCCGCCCACAATCGAGGTCACAGCGTTGCAGGCAATCGCCGGCAAAATGAGCAAGCCAGCAACAAGAGCCGTCATGCCGTATGCGCCCTCAAAATAGAGCGGCAGCAAAACGCTCATCGAGAACGTCGTCATCATCGACACCACCACAAGCAGGCACGCAGGCCAAAAACGAACGCTCGCCATGGGACGCACGTTAAGCACCGGATGCTCGAGCTTGAGCTGACGAACCGCAAACAGGCCGAGCACCACAACAGCGGCGAAAAGCGCCACGATACCGGCCATCACATTGGTCGAGAACTCGCCTACGGAATACACGAACGCCGTAATGCCGGCAGCAAGCAAAACAACCGACAGAATATCAAGCGTGGTGTTCGAGCGCTCTCCGACATTCCGAACGAGCTTTGCTGCCGCCGCGGCGACCACGACACCGCCCACCAGCGGGACCACGGACACCGCCCTCCAGCCAAACAACGTGCACATAAGACCACTAATCACGGGCCCAAACGCCGGCCCTAGCGTAATGCAGGCACCGCCCAGGCTCAGATACAGACCGAGCTTCTCGCGCGGAGCACAAGATAGCACCACATTCATCATGAGCGGAAACAAGATGCCCGATCCCGCAGCCTGCAAAAAACGACTTGGCAGCAAAACGGTAAACGACGGGGCGACCAGGCACAGAACTTCTCCGGCGACCATGCATCCGCATGCGAAAAACAGCAGCTTGCGCGTCGAGAAACGACCGGACAGAAAGGCCATGATAGCCGTAAAGATCGACGTCACGATCATGTATCCCGAAACTAGCCACTGCGCCGTGGTGGCACTCACCGAAAAGGCCGCCATGATATCGTGCAGTGCCACGTTAATGATGTTCTCGTTAAACGCGGCGACAAAGGCTGCAATATACATTACGACGAGAAACGCCGAAGTGGCCGATGGCGTTGCTTGAACTTGTTGCTGAGATTTGCTCCCCATGCATTTCCTTCCTCTTGGAACGACAGTCGCATCGCCCCAGAGGAACAGTCCAGGGCGAGCATGAGCCCTAGACTTACGTCAGACGCCGCACGCGACGGATCCGACAACATGGTCCAACGTTGAAAGATTGTAACGCTGACGCGCAGCTTTCCTTCCGCGCTATTATTAAAAGTCCACGAAAGCACGAGACATGAGGAGCCCGCCATGATTAAGCCCATCATGAAATCCGAGTTCTTTTTGCGCCTGCCTTCCGAAGACGCGGGACCCGACGATGCCGCGACCGGGCAGGACCTCCTGGATACGCTCCATGAGCATGAGCACGAGTGCGTGGGCCTTGCCGCCAACATGATTGGCGTGCGCAAACGCATCATCTGCGTAAAGGACGGCAACAGGGCGCTGCTGATGTACAACCCTCAAATTCTTGAGCAGGTCAATTCCTATCAGACGAGCGAAGGATGTCTCTCGCTTTCCGGCGAGCGCCCCTGTACTCGCTATCGCCGCATTAAGGTTGAGTATTTGGACGAGAATTTCGTCCACCGCATCAAAAACTTCTCGGGCTACACCGCCGAGATCATCCAACACGAAATCGACCACTGTTGCGGAATCGTTATTTAGTTCCGCCGATTCAAGAAAGCTCCCTGCAGCAAAACAACTGCAGGGAGCTTTTCATAGTGCGGAACTTCTATCCCACTAGCTCTGGCGGTAATGGTCGAAGAAGTCGGCGAGGTCTTCGAGGGACTCTTTGAGCACTTCCATGCGCGGCAGGTACACGATACGGAAGTGGTCGGGCTCAGCCCAGTTAAAGCCGCCGCCGCGCGTGATCAGGATCTTCTTCTCGTGCAGCAGGTCGAGGGCAAACTGCTCGTCATCGGTGATGTTGAACTTCTTCACATCCATCTTGGGGAAGATGTAGAACGCCGCGCGCGGCTTGACCACCGAGATACCATCGATCTTGTTGAGCGCCTCATACACAAAGTTGCGCTGCTCGTAGACACGACCGCCCGGGCGGATATAGTCGTTGACCGACTGATGGCCGCCGAGCGCCGTCTGGACGATCGACTGAGCCGGCACGTTGGAGCACAGACGCATGTTGGAGAGCATGTTGATGCCCATGATGAAGTCGCTCATGCAGCGCTGGTTGCCCGAAAGCACCATCCAGCCAATACGATAGCCCGCGATCATGTGCGACTTGGACAGACCGCTAAAGGTGACGCAGGGCAGATCGGGAGCGAGCGAGGCAATCGAGACGTGCTCGTAGCCGTCCATGCACAGGCGGTCGTAGATCTCATCAGCAAAGATCATCAGCTGATGCCTGCGTGCAACCTCGACGATGCCCTCGAGCACCTCGCGTGGATAGACGGAACCCGTGGGGTTGTTGGGGTTGATGATGACGAGGGCTTTGGTCGCGCTCGTGATCTTGGACTCCATATCATCCAGGTCGGGATACCAATCCGCCTGCTCATCGCACAGATAGTGCACGGGATGACCGCCGGCAAGGGTTGCGCACGCCGTCCAGAGCGGATAGTCGGGGCTGGGGATCAGAATCTCGTCGCCATTGTCGAGCAGCGCGTTCATCGAAAGCTGAATGAGCTCGGACACGCCGTTGCCCGTGTAGATATGCTCCATCTGAACGTTGGGCAAGCCCTTGATCTGCGAATACTGCATGATCGCCTTGCGCGCGGAGAACAGGCCACGCGAGTTGGAATAGCCTTCGCAGTCGGGCAGCTGCTGGCGCATGTCCTTGATGACCTCATCGGGCGTGCGGAAACCGAAGGGCGCCGGGTTGCCGATATTGAGCTTGAGGATGCGCTCGCCCTCGTCCTCCATACGGGCGGCCTCGTCGACGACGGGACCGCGCACGTCATACAGGACGTTATCGAGCTTGGCGGATTTAGAAAAAGTACGCATGGTGGTGCTCCTTGCAATTTGAGCTGAGGGATGGGATTCGGGCCTGGAATCGTTGCGGGGAGATGATTCCTCGCCTTGGTCGGCGTCACCGGCGAGCAGCCAGGTAACATCGACCTCCAAAATACGGGCGAGCAGCTCTGCCACATCGCGCCGCGGAATCGTCTTGCCGCTCACATATTGGCTCATCTGGCTCTTGCCGAGTTTTTTGCCGAGCATCTCCGATGCGCGGATCACGTCCGACTGGCGAACGTCGCGATCGGACATAGCCTGTCGCAGACGATCGCTAAACGTCTCTTGGGCCACTAGAACCTCCTTGCTGGCAAAGTTCAATTTATACAACACGAATTGAACCTGAGTTCAATTTAGGCAGCAGTATAACGCGGTGCTATTTCGAAAAGTTCAATTTTAAAAATAAAATGAGCAAGACCTCGAAATTTATCCCAAGGCGATAACGACGTGCACGCATTTAGAGGTATTCGAGGAAACGAGCGGCGGCAAGCGAAACATCGGCCGTTCGATATATGGCGTTGATCTGCCGATGGGGATGCCCTTCGAGCGGACGCACAGCAACATCAAACTGGCAGCGACGCAAGATGAGCGCGGGAAGAATGCTCACGCCCAAGCCATCCTCGACCATAGCCATAATCGCATAGTCATCCCAAGTCGACAGTTTTGAGCGCACTGACAGCCCCGCCCGACGGAATAGCGGCGTAATCTCATCATCGGTACCCCGTTCCAGCAGAATAAACTGCTCGTTGGCTAAATCGGCAAGAGAAACGACCTCCGCCGTGGCAAGCGAGGAGTCCGCTGGCACCACGGCCATCAACTCGTCTTGCACCAACGGTCGCGACGCCATGCCGGCGCCACGTGGCTCGCGCGGAATAAAGCCCAGGTCGCAGCGGCCTTCCGCCACCCATTGCTCAATCTCGGAGTAATCACCCATCAGCAGCTCGTAATCGACATCCGGATGATCGGCGCGAAAGCGCGCAATCACCGGCGGCAGTACATGGGTCGCCACACTCGAAAACGTACCAATGCTGATCTTGCCGCGCATGAGCCCACGCATCTCGTCCACGTGTCGCTGCAGGCGGCCAAACTCCTCGCAGAGCGCCTCAACCGCCGGCATGATCTGCCGCCCATCGGCAGAAAGCACCACACCCTCGCGGCTGCGGTCGAGCACCTTAAAACCCCAATCGGTCTCAAGGTCGCCCACCATGCGGCTCACGCCCGACTGCGAATAGCTCAGCCGCTCGGCGGCGCGCGTAAAACTGCCGGCCCGCACCGTCTCGAGCAGCACCTGCATCTTTTGAATATTCGTTTCCACGGCACCCCTCCACCTTTACATGAGTTTTTGTCATGTTATCCATGCATTATATTCGCTTTTCTTCTAAAGCCAGTTCACCCATAGTGAACATGCTCGGATATAGAGGGGATGTCAGCACATGAACAACGGATTGTTTACGTACTTAGCAGCATTGCTATTGTTTGGCTCCAACGGCATCATCGCCGCTGCCATCGCGCTGCCGAGCTCCGATATCGTACTGTTGCGCACGTTTTTGGGCGCTCTCACCCTTGCCGCCGTCCTCTTCATAACCAAGCGCCATAACCTGCAGGCTCCGTCTCGCCCCCGCGAGGCCGCAGCGCTCATCGTCTCGGGCGCCGCGCTGGGCGCCAGCTGGATTTTTCTGTTCCGCGCCTACCAGACGATCGGCGTCGGCGTATCCTCGCTGCTGTACTACTGCGGCCCCATCATCGTTATGGCCCTCTCCCCGCTCATTTTTGGCGAAAAGCTGACCGGCAGCAAAATCGCCGGCTTTATCGCCGTCGCCTGCGGTGCTTTTCTCATTGCAGCGCAAGGTCTAGGCGGCAATATGCCCATTGCGGGCATCGTCTGTGGAATCGCCTCGGCCTTCTGCTATGCATTGATGGTCATCGCCAGCAAGGGTGCGCCTCACATCGAGGGCCTCGAGAACTCCGCACTCCAAGTGAGCGCCGCCTTTGTGACCGCACTGGCCCTCACGCTCATCACGCAGGGCGCTCCCTCGTTCCTGTCCGCCGGCGTCGCCGCCAGCATTGATTGGCGCGCCGTCGCTATGCTCGGCGTCGTCAACACCGGCATTGGTTGCCTGCTCTACTTTAGCGCCGTCGCCAAGCTGCCCGTTCAGACCGTCGCCGTCGTCGGCTACCTCGAGCCGCTTTCGGCGGTCGTGTTCTCAGCCGCCCTTTTGGGTGAAGCCATAACACCGGTCCGCCTGATGGGCGCCGCGCTTATCATCGGCGGCGCGATTTTTTGCGAACTCGCCGGCAAACGCGCAAACGCCAAGGCTGGCATCGCCCAGATAGCACGTGCTTAAAAGCCCCTGCTTTGAAATGCTACCTGCGTAGATAAATAATCCCCAGCTGAGGATTATTGTCTAAAATAACCCGATGTGCCAAACTGCTCTTGTATGTATAAAGACGGCATAAAGTTTTTTGTCCTAGACAGATAACCGGATGTCTAAGGGAGTCCTCGTGGCACACAACAAACTGGAGGCAAACCTCCAAGACCAGCGCGGGCAAGGCGGGCACGGAGCCATCCCCCTCTCCGCTGGCATGCTGCTCGTAACGCTCGGCGTCGTCTATGGCGACATCGGCACGAGCCCCATGTACACCATGAAATCAATCGTCGCCAACAACGGCGGCATCGGTACCGTCAGCGAGGACATGATCCTGGGCGCGCTTTCGCTCGTCATCTGGACCATGACGCTCGTGACCACGGTCAAGTACGTGGTAATCGCCATGAAGGCCGACAACCACAACGAAGGCGGCATCTTCGCCCTGTTCAGCCTCGTACGCAAGGTGGCACCATGGCTGATTCTGCCCGCCATGATCGGCGGTGCGGCACTGCTTGCCGACGGCATCCTCACCCCCGCCGTCACGGTCACCACAGCCATCGAGGGTCTGCGCACCATCGAATGGGGCCATGCGCTGCTGGGCGACGGGCAGACCAACGTCATCATCATCACCATCATCATTATCTGCGGCCTATTTGCCATGCAGCGCGCCGGCACCTCGTCAATCGGCAAGCTGTTCGGCCCGCTCATGACGCTGTGGTTCCTGTTCCTGGCAGGCGCCGGTCTGTTCAACATGCTCGGCAACCTGTCCATCTTGCGCGCGCTCAACCCCATCCGCGGCATTATGTTCCTGTTCTCGCCCATCAACCATTCGGGCATTATGGTGCTCGGCTTTGTCTTCCTGTCGACAACCGGTGCCGAGGCACTCTACTCGGACATGGGCCACGTGGGCAAGGCAAACATCTATGCATCCTGGCCATTTGTTAAGGCTGCCCTTATCCTCAACTATCTGGGTCAGGGAGCTTGGCTACTCGCCAATAACTCCAACCCCCAGATGCTCGCGATGGATATCGTCAACCCGTTCTATATGATGCTCCCCGAGCCCCTGCGCCCCTTTGCCATCGTGCTTTCGGCCGTGGCGGCCATCATCGCCTCACAGGCGCTCATCACCGGCTCGTTCTCGCTGGTATCCGAGGCAACGCGCCTCAACCTTATGCCGCACCTGCGCATCCACTACCCCAGCGACACCAAGGGCCAGCTCTATATTCCACTCGTCAATAACATCATGTGGGTCGGCTGCATCTTCATCGTGCTGCTGTTCCAAAACTCCGAGCGCATGGAGAGTGCCTACGGCCTCGCCATTACCGTGACCATGCTTATGACCACCACGCTTTTGACGAGCTATATCGTCGGCATCCTCAAGCACAAGCTGGGCGCCTGCGTCTTCGCCCTGCTCTTCGGTGCCATTGAGCTGTGCTTCTTCGCCTCGTGCCTCACCATGTTCTTTGACGGCGGCTACGTAATGATCTTCTTGGCCTCGCTGCTGTTTGGCCTTATGTACGTGTGGCGCCGCAGCACCGCCATCGAGCGCACGCAGACGATCCTGCTGCCCGTCTCCAAGTACATTGACCAGCTCAACCGCCTGCGCAACGACGAGACCTACCCCGTGCTCGCCGACAATCTGGTGTTCCTCACCAACAGCCCCGATCCGCTCACGCTCGACCGCGACGTGCTCTATTCCATCCTGGACAAACATCCCAAGCGCGCCAAGGCATACTGGTTCATCAACGTGCACGTTACCGACGAACCCTATACGCACGAGTATTCCGTCGAGACCTTTGGCACGGACTTTTTGTTCCGCGTGCGCCTGGACCTGGGCTTTAAGGTCAACCAGCGCGTCAACGCCTATCTGCGTCAGATCGTCGGCGACTTGATGGCATCGGGCGAGCTGCCGCCGCAACATCACACCTACTCCATCTACGAGACGCGCGGCAACGTAGGTGACTTCCGCTTTTGCATGCTGCGCAAGATGCTTGCCCCCGAAACGGACATCAACCGCAATGACCACCGCGTGATGGCCATCAAGTACGCCGTCCGCCGCGCCTGCGGAAGCCCGGCACGCTGGTACGGTCTCGAGAACTCGGCCATCATCATTGAGTACGTACCGCTCTTTGCCCGCATGCGCCCGGCCGTCAAACTTGTGCGCACCCAGGTGCCGCTCGAGGTTCAGATCGAAGAGGCCGAGAAAATGGAGGTCGACATCTTCTCGGACGACTTGGTCAACGGCAACGAGGCCGGCAAGAGCATGAACGTCGATCCCACCGAGCTGCTCGAGAGCGTCGCCGATACGCCCGAACAGCAACTCGACGGACTCGAGAGCACCCAGTTCAACGACGCCAACTTCTAACACGCCACCAGCCATTGACGACAACGGCCTCGCATCTCATAAGAGGTGCGAGGCCGTTTTATGTCGCAACGGACCAGTGAGCTACGAACGACGCGGCTCGGGAACCACGAGCCTATCGGGGCTCGCGCCCTCGGCATCCATCAGGCTCACGTAACGAATCGACGGATCCCCATACATCGCGTAGTAATAATTGCCCGTGCGCGCGCTAAAGCATCCGGTATAGATAGTCTTCTCGAACTTGCCATCGCCCATCCTGGACGCCCCCTCAATCATCACCACGCCCTCGAGCGAGCGGAACATGCGAACGACGTTTTCGGTCTCGCTCTCCTTTTGCGGGTAATTGGCATTGAGGTACGCCGCCTTTACAAAACGGCTCGGCGAATAGCAATCGCCCGGAATGCCGCGCATGCCGGCACCGGCTCCATAGGGCTTAAGCTCGGCGCCACGCCATGTCGCCGTCTGCGGAAAATCGCTTGTGGCGGTGATATAGGTGCGCAGGTTTTCCATGTGCCACGGGAAGGTCGGCTGGTTGGCAAGGGTGTCGACCGGATCGTCGTATACATGCAGGCCGTCAGCCATCATCTCGACCACGATGCTGCGCTGGCTGTCGCCGATAATCCAATGGAGCAGCGACACGCCCAGCCCCTCTCCGGCAGATTTGGCGACAATCACCGTGTCGCGCAGCGCGGCCTCGACCTCATCGACCGTCGAGAACGTCGCTGCCACCCACAGGGGAAACTCATAGGCCGCGATATTGTTCTTGCCGTCGACAGGGCCCTCGGCATACTCGGCATAGCCGGGAAAGTTGAGCCCCGCCACAGCCAGACCCGCATCGTTACCACAGTCGAAAAACATGGGATAGTTCTTGTAATCGATGCACATGCCGATTACCGCGTGTGCCGCCGACGCATCGTCGATAAACGAATACGGAATGTGGAACCCGCGCGGCATCACGCGAACCTGTTGGCCGTAGTCAAAGCTCCAGTCGAGGTTGCGGCCCAGATACATGTGGCCAGAATTATCGGTAAATCGAATGCTCGTGCACATAGCGCCTCCTAGCTTTACGGTCCTGCTAAGGTTATTGTCACCAAACAAAAAGGCGCTAAACACAAAAGCCCAGACATGACAACAATGTCACGCCCGGACCAAAAGAGACGAAGTGCGGTGCTTTGGTCCCCTTAGACCAACTTTCCAAGACAGTGGTCGATCATATGCTGGACCATCTGCGCCTCAAAGCCCGCGTAGTCGCGGCGGCACTCCTTCATCTTGCCGTCGACGATCTGGTCAAAGGCAACCTTGCACTTGATGTAGCGTGTGGACTTGGTGACCTCCTCGTGCGTCAGGCAGCTCTCCTCCATCTTGCTGGCGCCCAGGCCAAACACCAGACGGGGGTTGTAGAGCACGTGGGGCTCGCCGGCATCGTCCAGGTAGACGCAGACCTTCTTGGTAACGCCAATCTGATTGGCGGCCAAGCAGCCGGCATCATCGAGCGACTTGATGGTATCAATCAGATCCTGAGCGACCGATTCGTCCTCGACAGTCGCAACCTCGCAACGCTGAGACAGGATAGCCTCGTCGCGGCAGAGCTCTTTAATCATACGTTCCTCCATAGGGGTCGTTGTAACCGCTTAAGTATACGGTACCTACACAATTTCATGCGAAAGATACCGCCCGTCCGTTACAAACCGCCGAACATCAACATGTGAGGAACACCAACTTCACAAAGGCGATATAGTGGGTGAGTTCGTGTCAATCGGCCTAAACTCGGGGCCGAACAAGGAAAGGGTATGCATGGACGAACTATTTCACGTCAGTGAGCGCAAGTCCACAATCGGGACCGAACTTCGCGCTGGACTGACAACATTCCTGGCGATGGCCTACATCATCGCCGTCAACCCCGCGGTACTCTCGGGCGCTGGCATCGATGCGGGAGCGCTCGCCTGCGCCACCTGCCTGGGCGCCGGCATCATGACCATCTGCATGGGCATCTTCGCAAACCGCCCGCTCGCCTGCGCGTCGGGCCTGGGCATCAACGCCATGATCGCGGGCATCGCCACCACCATGTGCGGCGGCGACTGGCACGTGGCCATGAGCGTTATCTTCCTCGAGGGCATCGTCATCTTGCTGCTCGTCCTGTGCGGCCTGCGCGAGGCCATCATGGACGCCATCCCCGTGGTCCTGCGCCACGCCATCTCGGTGGGTCTGGGCCTGTTTATCGCCATGATCGGCCTGTGCGACGCCGGCATCATCACCGCTGGCGCCGGTACGCTTGTCGGCCTGGGCGACATCACCTCCCCCACCTTTATCGTCGGCATCATCTCCATCGTCGTGACGGTCGCCCTGGCTTCCCGCAACGTGCCGGGCTCGCTGCTCATCGGCATCATCGTCGCCGTTATCGCCGGTATCCCGCTGGGCGTCACTCATGCGCCCGAGGGCCTCATCGCACCGCTCGACTTCTCGACCTTTGGCGCCCCGTTTGCCAGCACCGCCGATGGCAACATGGCCATCGTGAAGGTTCTGACCGACCCGATGCTGCTCGTCGTGGCCTTCTCGCTGCTCATGAGTGACTTCTTCGACACCATGGGCACCGCGATGGCCGTCGCCAAGCAGGGCGAGTTCCTGACCGAGGACGGCAATGTCGAGGACATCCGTCCCATCCTGGTCGTCGACTCCGTGGCCGCTGCTGCCGGTGGCTTTATGGGCGTCTCCTCCATCACCACTTTCGTCGAGTCCACGTCCGGCGCTGCCGACGGTGGCCGCACGGGTCTCACCTCCGTCACCACCGGCGTGCTGTTCATCCTCGCCGCGTTCTTCTCCCCCATCGTCACCATCGTTTCCAGCGCCGCCACCTGCGGTGCTCTGGTCTACGTCGGCTACCTCATGATGAGCGAGGCCTCCGAGATCGACTGGTCCGACGTGTCGCAAGGTTTCCCGGCGTTCATGATTGTCGCCGGCGTGCCCTTCACTTACTCCATCTCTGCCGGCATTGGCCTGGGCTTTATCGCCTACGTGATCGTCGCGCTCTTTAAGGGCGAGGCCTCCAAGATCAAGCCGCTCATGTGGATCGCAGCCCTTGCCTTCCTCGTCTACTTCTTCGTGGCGTAACAGCATAGTCTGCTAAAGCAAAACAACAAGGCGCGGAGTCGCATCGAGCGGCTCCGCGCTTTTCTTTTAAAGCCAGGCAACGCACGGACGCGCGATGTATTGCTTCCCGAGTTTTGGACATTTTGCCCTCCAAACGGCACTACCGCCGGCTACATCCTGCAGATATGCTGGGCGTAATCGCATAGGCCCTATGAAGATGGGAGTAGCCATGGCCGCCTTGTTCACGACCCCCAAGCGCAATGACAAAACCTCTGGAGCCCATTTTGTCGAGCCCGACGTTCGCCGTCGCATAGGACTCGCGCACAGCAGCTGGCGCCGCGTGACGCGCCGCATCGTCGTGGGTGCCGTGTGCGCGCTCACGGTGAGCTCGCTGCTCATGCCGAGCGTCTCGCTCGCGGCGGAGTGGGTGGACGTCGATGGCGTCCGCCACGAAGCGGCCGCGGGGCCCGCGGGAGACGCCGCCGGCACCTGGTCATGGGACGGCGCCGATGATATGAAGCTCAACGGCTACAACGGCGGTGCGATCGAGGCAGCGGGCAAGCTCAACGTGAGCTACGAGGGCAACAACACCGTCACTAACGACGACGGCCGCGGCATCAAGGTTAAGGATGGCGCGAACGAGAACGCCGAGCTTAATATTCAGGGCGACGCGTCCAGCACGCTCAACGTGGCATCTTCTCGTGACGCCATCACTTCCGTCGGCAACATCAACATCGACGGCGCTGGCACTGTCAACGCCACGAGCACCGAGCACGATGCCATCGATGCCGGGGGCGATGTCACCATCAAGGGCTCGGGAAACGTTAACGCCACGGGCGATTCGGATGGCATCAGGGCCGACGGCAACATCACGATCGACAACAGCGGAACCGTCACCGCCAAGGCCACCGAGGATCAGGGTATCGATGCTAACGAGAACCTCATCATAAAGGGCGGCGGCAAGGTAGAGGCAAGCTCTATCAAAGACAATGCGATTTGGGCCGACGGCAACATCGAGATCTCGGATGGCAGCCAGGTCAAGGCAAGTTCCGAGGAAGACGCCGCCATCGACGGTAAAAACAGCCTCACGGTCACGAACGCTTCCCTCAACGCAAGTGGCGTTGGGTATGGCATCTATGTCTACAAGGGCATCACGCTCGATGGCGCGACCGTGACGGCCCGCGCAAGCTCAGATGGCGGGGAAGTCAGCGCACTCTTCACCGATGAGGACGACATCGTCATCAAGAACGGCTCGACTGTGGATGCGCTCGCAGAAGGCAGGTTCTCGGTTGCAATCTCCACCAGTAATTTCTACTCCGGCGAAGCGGGTGGCCATATCTACATCAGCGACTCCGTTGTCAAGGCCATAGCCCGCTATGCCGAGACCGGCGGCGACGGCCCCGACCACTACAGTGCAGGCCAGGATGGCGAAACTAACCCTCAGCCCCGAGGCATGAACATCGGCATCTTTGCTCAGACCAAGGAGGGCATCACGCCCGCAACCATTTCGATTCTCCGCAGCAAGGTCACGGCCGAGGGAGACACGGCGGCAATCTTCGCCCTTGCCATGAGCGCGGATGGTAAGGCGATTGGCACCATCGAAATCGAAGGAGCCACCATCCAGACGCCTGAAGGCGGCAAGGTCATTGACTATCGCAACAAGGAAGAACTCAGCGACGGCATCGTCTACGAGGCGGGTCAAACCATCGGCACGGGCGACGCTGTGATCGACTCCCCCTATAACGAAGCTGTCGCCAAGAGCACGGTCATCGCGCCTCCCGAAGAGACCAAACCCGGGGAAAAGCCCGGCGAGACCAAGCCGGGTTCCAAGTCTAAGAGCGCGAAGACAACCAAGACCGTTGCAGTTGCAGCCACGGGAGCCAAGATCGCCGGCAAACTCGCAGCGACCGGCGACGCCTCGAGCGCAGCCATCGTGGCAGCCGCCCTTGCGGGAACAGCCGCCATCGCCGCGGGCGCCGTGGTGAGCCGCAAGCGCTCATAGACGCCCTTCATACACGAACCGACACTTTTAAAGCCGCCTAGTCCGCGCACCGTTTAGCAACGCCACCGCCGAGCCCCCCTCCGGCGGTGGCGTTTCCTGTTTGCACTCGTATGGTGCACACGCGAGCGGAGTCGCAACAGGCGGCTCCGCGCTTTGTGATTAATGCCCGACAACGCGTAGGTGCGCAGCTTATTCCTCTTCCGGATTTTGGACATTTTGCCCTCCAAACGGCACTACCGCCGGCAACATCCAGCAGATACGCTGAACCTAGCCGTATAGGCCCTTTGAGAACGGGAGCAACCATGGCAGCCTTGTTCACGACCCCCAAACGCAATGACACTACCGCCGGAACCCATGTTGCCGAACCCGACGTTCGCCGTCGCATAGGACTCGCGCACGGCAGCTGGCGCCGCGTGACGCGCCGCATCGTCGTAGGCGCCGTGTGCGCGCTCACGGCGAGCTCGCTGCTCATGCCGAGCGTCTCGCTCGCGGCGGAATGGGTCAAGGTCGGCGAAACCAAATACAACGCCGGCACTGCGGCGGGCGACGAGACCGGCACCTGGTCGTGGGACGGCGCCGACGACTTGAAGCTCAACAACTATAACGGCGGCGAGATCCAGGCCGCAGGCAAGCTCAACGTGAATTACTCGGGAAACAACATCGTCACTGCCGACTGGATCGAAGGCATCAAGGCTTCTCATGGCAAGAATGAGAACGCCGAGCTCAATATCCAAGGCAACGCGGGCAGCACGCTCAGCGTGACATCTACTGAGGACGCTATCCTCTCCACGGGTAATATCAACATCGACGGAGCCGGATCCGTCAACGCCACGAGCGCTGGATTTGATGCCATCGACGCCGAGGGCGATCTCGCTATCAAAGGTTCGGGCAACGTCAACGCCACGGGCGTATCGGATGGCATCAGGGCAAACGGCAATATCACGATTGACGACAGCGGGGCCGTCACCGCCAGGGCTACCAAGGACAAGGGTATCGGAACCGACAAGAACCTCACCATCAAGGGTGGCGGCACAGTCGAGGCAAGCTCAGCCGATGGTGAGGCCATTTGGAGCGGCGGCAACATCAATATCTCGGACGGCAGCCAGGTCAAGGCGAGCTCCGAGAAAGACGCCGCCGTCGAGGCCAAGGGCAGCCTCGCAGCCACAAACGCCTCCCTCAACGCAAACGGTGTTGAATATGGCGTCTATGCCCACAAGGGCATCACACTCGATCATGCAAACGTGACAGTCCGCGCAAGTAAAGGCAGATACGGTGGCGCCATTGCCCTCTTCACCTACCAAGACGATATCGTCGTCAAGAACGGCTCCACCGTGGACGCGTTTGCGGAAGGCGAGGTTTCGGCTGCATTCTCCACCAGAAACGATCGACCCAACGAGGAGGGTGGCCACATCTACATCAGCGACTCCGTTGTCAAGGCCATAGCCCGCTATGTCGAGAACGGCGACGGCCCCATCCCCTACAGCGAAAACCAAGATGGTGAGACGAGCCCCGAGCCCCAAGGCGAGAACATCGGCATCATCGCCCAGACCAGCGAGGGCGTCACACCCGCAGTCATCTCGATCATCCGCAGCAAGGTAACGGCCGAAGGAGATACAGCGGCAATCTTTGCCCGTGCCATGAGCGCTGACGGCAAGACAATCGGCACCATCAAGATTGAGAACGCCGCCATCCAGACGCCCGAAGGCGGCAAGGTCATTGACTATCGCAAGCTCCGTGACGGCATCTACGAGGCAGGCCAAGCCATCGGCACGGGCGACGCTGTGATCGACTCCCCCTATAACGAAGCTGTCGCCAAGAGCATGGTCATCGCACCTCCCGAGGTAGCCAAGCCGGAAGACCCCAAGCCCGACGAGACCAAGCCCGCAGAAAGCAAGCCCGCGGAGTCCAAGCAGAACCCCAAGCCTGAGGGCTCAAAGCCGACCAAGGCCGTTGCGGCTTCAATCACGAAAGCCAAGACTACCGGCGTGCTCGCGGCAACCGGCGACACCTCGGGTGCGGCCATCGTGGCAACCGTCCTTGCGGGAACAGCCGCTATCGCCGCAGGCACCATGGCGAGCCGCAAGCGCTCTTAGACGCCTCTGCGCACATGGCAGCTCCCGCGAAGGCCCCGAGTCCCAGCACCGTTTAACAACGCCACCGCCGAGCTCCCCTCCGGCGGTGGCGTTTTCCATATGCGTCCGCAGGGTATGCACGAGATTGTCTTTGGTCTAGCCCAACCTGCATGAGCCGGCGTGCGACAATGGGGGCCGTCGATATCACAACGCCGAGAGAAGCCCGTCATGGAAGCGCATCAAAAGCAGATAACCGTTCATGCACAGCATGCCGAAAGCGCACCAGTCATCTATCTTCCCGTGGTCATGGGCGACGGCACGGAGGTTTATGAACGCTGCCGAGAGCTCAACTGCCCGCCCTTCACGCTTGTCGGCATTGGCAGCCTCAACTGGAATCGCGAGCTGAGCCCCTGGGGATGCGACGGAACCGTGCGCGATGCCGAGCCCTTTGGCGGTCAGGCATCCGGATTTCTCGATGAGCTGTTGAACTGGATAATCCCAGAGGCCGAGTCGTCGCTTCCTCAGCCGCCCACCTGGCGCGGCATTGCCGGCTACTCGCTCGCGGGCCTCTTCGCGCTCTGGTCCCTCTGGCAAACCGACGCCTTTAGCCGCGCCGCAAGCGCATCGGGGTCGTTGTGGTTTCCCGACTTTGTCGATCGCGCCAGCACGGCCCCTTTTGCCGGCAACCCACAGGCCGTCTATCTGTCACTCGGCAAAAAGGAAACCAAGACGCCCAACCGCATGATGCGGCACGTGCTCGACGATACGCGCGCGATGGAAGAGCTGTTTATCGAGCGTGACATTCCAACAATGCTGGAGCTCAACCCCGGCAACCACTTTGCCCAAACCGACCTGCGCATGGCGCGCGGCATCCACTGGGTTCTTGCGCACTAAAAAGCCGGCCATGCGCATCGGACGCATGGCCGGCTTTTTTAACTGATTTGGACACAGCCGCTATTCGGTGGACTCCTCGAGCTCGGAGACATCAAACTCAAAGTCGTTACCCGGCAGAATCGCGTTGAGCACGATACCCACCAGCGAGCCCACGGCAAGGCCGGAAAGCGAAATCGTCACGCCGCCCAGCTCCAGCACGATGGCACCGGCGGTGCTATAGGCAATGCCGAGCGAAAGCACGAGCACCAGAGCTGCCACCAGCACGTTGCGGTTGTTCTGGAAATCGACCTGGTTTTCGATAAGGTTGCGTACGCCCACGGCACTGATCATGCCATAGAGCACGAGCGACACGCCGCCGATTACACACGCCGGCATGGCCGCAATGACGGCCGCGAACTTGGGGCAGAACGAAAGCACGATGGCGCAGCACGCGGCAATGCGAATCACGCGCGGGTCGAACACACGCGTCAGAGCAAGCACGCCGGTGTTCTCGCCATAGGTAGTGTTGGCCGGAGCACCAAAGAGCGAAGCCAGAATCGTGGCAAGGCCATCGCCGAGCAGCGTGCGATGCAGGCCGGGATCGGCGATGTAGTTACGCTCGTAAGTGGAGCCAATAGCGGAGATATCACCGATATGCTCGATCATGGTTGCGAAGGCCAGCGGCATGATAGTGATGATGGCCGTCGTGGCGAGGCCGCTATCAAACTGCGGCCCAAAGAGTGCAAACACTGTGTTGTCCCACACGACGGGCAAGCCAACCCAGGGAGCGGCGGCAACGCCCGAAAAATCGACCTCGCCCAGCGCGGTCGCAACGGCATAGCTCACCACAACGCCCAGCAAAATCGGCACAATCTTGACCATGCCGCGACCCCAAATATTGCAGATGACGATTACGGCGACGGCAACCACGGCAACGAGCCAGTTGGTCTGGCAGTTGGCAATAGCGGAGCTTGCCAGGATCAGACCGATCGAAATGACGATGGGGCCCGTCACCACCGGCGGGAAGAAGCGCATGACGCGCTTGGCACCAAACGCACGGAAGAGCGCCGCGAGCACCGGATAGAGCAATCCGGCGCAGGCAACGCCCAGACAAGCGTAAGGCAATAGCTCGGCCTCGCCGTTGGGTGCAATGGCAGCATAACCGGCAATAAAGGCAAACGATGAGCCCAAGAATGCGGGGACCTTACCGCGCGACAGGAAATGGAACAGCAGCGTGCCCAAGCCGGCAAACAAAAGCGTTGCCGAAACCGAGAGACCAGTGAGCACGGGCACCAGCACCGTGGCACCAAACATGGCAAACAGGTGCTGTAGGCCGAGCAAAAACATGCGCGGGCGACCGAGCGACGATGCATCGTAGATGGCATCGGTGACGGCGGGTGTCGAAGACTGGGACATGGAAGTCCTTTCGAATGGAAGGGCGATCAGGCATATCGGATAACCTGCCCGAACGATACGATCCGAACCATTGTACGCGATACGCCACGTCTCGCACGCGCCGCCACCTGCAAACGCTAGCGCTATTTCCAAACGCGCTCGGCAATGCGCTTGACCAGCGCGATCTTTGCCCACTGTTCGTCCTCAGTCAGCTTGTTGCCAATCTCGCAGCTGGCAAAGCCACACTGGGGCGACAGGTACAGGTTCTCGAGCGGCACGTACTTTGCGGCTTCGCGGATGCGCTCGACGATAACATCCTCGTTCTCGAGCTCTGCCGCCTTGGTGGTTACCAAGCCCAGCACGACCTTCTTGCCCGGGGCAACGTACTTGAGCGGCTCAAAACCACCGGCGCGCGGCGTGTCGAACTCCAGATAGAAAGCGTCGACGTCCTCATGCGCAAACAGATATGGAGCGATGGGATCGTAGCCGCCTTCAAAAGCGTAGGTGGAGTGGTAGTTGCCGCGGCATACATGCGTGTTGATGACCAAATCGTCGGGCTTGCCCGCGATGGCAGCATTGTTGAGCGCCACGCCCAGCTCGCTCACCTTTTGCAGGTCAACCGGACTCATACCGGTCTTGGACACAAAGTCGGTATCGCAATAGATGCCCCAGGTGCAGTCATCAAATTGAATGTTGCGGCAGCCTGCGGCATACAGGTCGGCAATCACGGTGCGATATACTGCGGCGATGGCATCGGCGAGCTCTTCGTCGGTCTTGTAGACGGCGCGCAGGCTCTCCTGCTGGCCATCGCAGCGATCGAGCGTGACCTCAGAGAACGTCTGGATCGGCGCCGGAATGGTTTGCCGTGCGACCTGGCCCTCCCCCTCGAGCGCCTTGACAAATTTAAAGTGCTCGACGAACGGATGATTCTCGCCGCTAATGGAACCGGTTACCACGGCGGTGTCGGCGGTAGTCTCCTCATCGTGGAACATATAGCCCGTACGCGAGGTGCGACGCTCGACGCCGTTCAGCCCCCACATAAAATCGAGGTGCCAGTAGCTGCGGCGAAACTCGCCATCGGTGATGACCTGCAGGCCGGCGGCCTTTTGCTTTGCCACCAAATCGCGAATGGCATCGTCCTCGACGGCCTTAAGCCCCTCGGCATCAAGCGTGCCTGCCGCATAGGCAGCGCGGGCGTCCTTTACGGCCTGCGGACGAAGAAAGCTGCCGACGATATCGGCGCGAAACGGCGCGTTCGGTTGAATCGAAGTGCTCATGGATATCTCCCTTTGCATTGGTTGCTTTACTGGGACAGAGTATGAGCGCTCATATGGCCATCGTAAAATATATGTTTATAACAGTTTGATATAGATGTTTCCTATATCAGCTAGGACTGCCATAAAGAGATTTGACCCGTGCAGAACGCAGCAGTCTAGATGTGCTGACGAATCGCTTCGATATAGGCCTGCCCGTAGCGCGTAAGTGTCGTGTTCTTGCGCGTGATGATGCCGATCTCCATGTACTCGTCTACATCGAGCGGAATGGAGATAATGCCGGGGCCGTTAAGCTCATGGCTGATCACGCCCGAACAAACCGTGTAGCCGTTAAGGCCCATAGCTAGGTTGAACAACGTCGCACGGTCGCGCACGCGGATATTCTTGCGACGCTCAAAGGTCGAGGTCAGCTCCTCGGAATAGTAAAACGAGTTATAGCTGCCCTGCTCATAGGACAGGAACGGGTAGTCCTCGAGATCTTCGAGCGTCACGCTGGCGTGGTCCGCCAGTGGATGGTCGGCGCATACAAAGACATGCGGCGTGGCGCAGAAGAGCCCCTCGAATACGAGTTCGTTGGCGGCGAGCATGCGCTCGATGACCTCGCGGTTATGCTCGGATAAGTACAGGATGCCGAGCTCGCTTTTCATATGCGCGACGTCCTCGATAATCTCGTGGGTCTGCTCCTCGCGCAGGGTAAAGTCGTAGCGCGCGGCATCGAACTCGCGGATCACATCGACAAATGCATTAACGGCAAAGGAATAATGCTGGCAGCTCACACTAAAGTGCGGCACCTGCTCGGACGTGCCTTTGTACTTGCCCTCGAGCAGGTCGGCCTGGTCGAGCACCTGGCGCGCGTAGCCCAAGAAGGTCTCGCCTTCCTCGGACACAATGACGCCCTTGTTGGTGCGCTCAAAGATGTGTACACCCATCTCGTTTTCGAGATCGCGAATTGACGCGGTAATCGAAGGCTGCGACACAAAGAGTCGGCGCGAGGCCTCGGTGATGCTGCCGCATTCGGCAACTTTGACGACATATCTGAGCTGCTGGAGCTTCATGGCTTTCTCCCTAGACGTTCGTGACGTCGAAACCCGTCGCGTCCATCTGACGCATAAACGACGGCATCTCCCCCGTCGCGGCGCAGGCGGCAATCTGATGCAGAGCCCCGGCAACCGCATCATCTGCCGCAGCGCCGATATGCCAGCGCGCGGCAGCCGTGACGGCCTCGTTGGCATTGGCGACTGCAACGGAATTGGGAACGGCATCGATCATGGGCAAATCGTTATCGGAATCGCCGAATACGGCCACCTCGTCGGGCGTCAGGCCCAAAGCGCGCGCCAGCTCCAGCGCAGCACAGCCCTTGTCCCAGCCGGTCGGAAGAACGTCGAACAGGCGCACGCGGTTGTTGGGAAACACGAGCGAGAGCTCCGGCACCTCGGCGGCAACACGCTCGCGCAGCTCGGCGAGTTCCTCGCGCGAACGGGCACTCCAGATATTCGCCTTGTATACCGGGGCATCGTCAACGACAGGGCGACAGGGAGCCTCTTCGCCCTTGAGCCACGCGTTGCCGCCTGACTCCATGGCGCGACGCACACGCTCGGGATCGCTTGTCACGCAATAGGCGTCGTTGTCCCAAAAGTCATCACCCAGACGGTAGACCTTCAAATAGGTATCGTCGGTCTCTTGCTCCAGGTAGTCGGCCAGGTGCATAAGGGCATCGTTATCAGTTGCGCGCGAGGCAACCGCCTCGCCATCGACAAACATCACCTGGCCGTTGCAAAACGCACCGGTCGAGAAGCACTCGGAGCGATTGCGGAACATCCAGCTCATCGCGGACGGCTGGCGACCCGAAACCGGGCCAAAATGCAGGCCCGCCGCCTGCATGGCATGAATGCCCTCGATGGCGCAGTCGCTGGCGCCATCGTGTCCAGCAGGAATCAGCGTATCGTCCATATCGGTCAGCACAAGTTTGATCATAAGGTCCCCTCGGTCATTCTTTATCCCGTCTATTGTAACGACCTGCCAATAAGGGACAGGTTTATCTTGGCAGGTTTTATCTGGGAAAATGCAGCGCCCCTGTTGCCACCTGCCAAAATAAACCTGTCCCATATTGGCAGGTGCGCTAGTATAGGGAACAACAGATTCGATGCGGGAGTGCCGGCGGTGCAAACCACAAGGCTGAGAGGGCATAGGGCCCAATCCTTTGAACCTGTCAGTTAATGCTGGCGTAGGGAGCATGCCGCCTTTACAGGGGCGCTGTCTATGCACAGCGCCCCTTTTCTATGCCAAGGAGGCATGTGCAGTGATTGATTCGGAACAGCTTAAGCAACATATGGTCAAGGCCGTAGAGGAGATTCGAGCCACCAATCCGATGGCCGGCTCCATCACCAACACGGTGACGATCGACTTTGTCGCCAACGCGCAGCTCGCCGTGGGCGGTTCGGCCGCCATGGTCTATCTGCCCGACGAGGGCGAGGCGCTCGTTGCCGGCGGCGGCGCCATCTATCTCAACATGGGCACGCTCTTCCCCATCTACGAGCAGACGATTCCCCGCGCGGCCAAGGCGGCACACGACGCCGGCAAGCCCTGGGTGCTCGATCCGGTGGGTCTGGGCATCGGTAGCCTGCGCACCCAGCTGGTAAACGAGCTCAAGCAGTACAAGCCCGCCATCGTACGCGGCAACGCCTCCGAGATCATCGCACTCTCCGGCCTGTGGGGTCTTGAGGGCGAGTCGGCCGATCTGAGCCGCGTGCGCGGTGTCGATACCACCGACACGGTCGACGCCGCCCGCGATGCCGCCGTGGCGCTCGCTCGCTACACCGGCGGCGCCGTTGTGGTCTCGGGCGAAGTCGACCTGATTACCGACGGCACGACCGTGGCCAAATCCCACGGCGGCAGCCCGCTCATGTCCAAGATCACCGGCTGCGGTTGCTCGCAGGGCGGCGTGCTGGCCGTGTACGCCTGTGCTACCGATCCGTTTACGGCAGCAGTCTGCGGCACCGCCGTCTACAACGTTGCCGGCACGCGTGCCGCCGCCGTCGCCGATGCCCCGGCAAGCTTTAAGGTCGCCTTTATCGACGAGCTCTACCGCGCAACCGCCCAGGATATTGCCGACAACCGACTCGAGCTCGAGGAGGCATAAGCGATGTCCGAACCCGCAACCAATGCCGGCATGAACACGCTCGTCGCCGTGGCCATCGCCCCATGCGGCACCGGCGACGAGCTGTCCGCCGAGGTCGCCGAGGTCGTGCGCGTCATTCGCGAGAGCGGCCTCCCCAACCGCACCACCTCGATGTTCACCGAGATCGAGGGCGACTGGGACGAGGTCATGCAGGTCGTGCGCGACGCGACCTTTGTGTTGGCGAGCAAGGGCATCCGCACCGAAGTCGTGCTCAAAGCCGATATTCGACCCGGATTTACCGACACCATGACCGGCAAACTCAAGCGCATGGAAGCACAGATCAAAAAGCAGGAGGAAGCACAATGAGCATCCGCGACAACCTTGATATCTCGGCCTATCTGGTACTCGGCCCCGAAAACACCCTCGGACGCCCCGTGGGCGATGTGGTGGCCCAGGCACTCGACGCCGGCTTTACCTGCATCCAGGTGCGCTCCAAGGTGGCAAGCGCCCGCGAGATCATTGCGCTGACCGACGACGCCGCGCAGGCAATCGCACAGGCCGGCAAGACCGGTCAGGTCGCCCTGTTAATCGATGACCGTCTGGACTGTGTGCTTGCCGCGCGCGAGCAGGGCATTGCCGTCGATGGCGTGCACGTAGGCCAGAGCGACATTCCCGTCGAGGTCTGCCGCAAGCTGCTGGGCCCCGACGCCATCGTGGGCCTTTCGGCCCGTTGCGAGGAGATGCTCGAATACGTCAAGACCGCCGACATGAGCCTGGTCGACTACCTGGGCATCGGCCCGCTCCACGAGACCGAGACCAAGCGCGACTGCGGACGCGCGGCCGACGGCTCTATCATCACCAAGAGCTTTGAGGACCTTGCCGCACTCCACGCGGCAAGCCCCGTGCCCATCGTGGTGGGCGGCGGCGTTAAGACGGCCGACTTGCCGCAGCTTAAGGCCACCGGCGTCGACGGCTTCTTTGTGGTAAGCGCCGTCTGCAGCGCCGACGACCCCCATGCCGCAGCCAAGGAGCTTGTCGACACCTGGCAGCAGGCATAGGCATAGGCCGAACAGCTGATTCGCAGCCTCATATCTTCAGCAATGGAAAGCGCATCCCAGTTTGGGCCTCCATTCCGGGATGCGCTTTCCGTATGCGACCCTTACCCCGCCAGATACGCTTCCAACGCCGGCAAAGTCGCCTCTGCATCGTGGCGGCCGACCTGGTAGATGCGCTCGAGTTCATCCGGTTCGCGGCACAGCGACGGCACCTTCACCGATTCGCTCGGCCGCACCACAAAGATTTCGCCGGCAGCCTCTCGACGTGCCAGGTCATCGAGCGTGGCATTGTAGACCTCATGCCGATGCTCAAGCGCTGCAACAAACTCCGGATAGTGACGGAACACGCGCCGCAGCATGGGCATCACGCTGTTGGGCTGCTTCACAAAGCCCGCCGGCTGCGTGAGTACCACGATATTGCGGTCATACCCCTGCGCAAACAGCCATGCGCTGGGAATAGAATCAGCCACGCCACCATCCAGATACTTATGCTCGTCAATAGCAACGGGACGCGTCGCCACAGGAATGGCAGACGACGCCCGGATCCACTCGATATCGCGCTCGTCGCCATACGGTAGATCGTGGTAGACGGCCTTGCCCGTCTCGATATCGGTACACACGCACGTAAATCGCATGGGGCAGGCGCGATACGCCTCCAAGTCGATGGGATCGCGCTCGATAGGCACCTCGTGATAGGCAAAATCGGCATTGAACATATCGCCGGTTCGCAGCCAGCTGGTCACGCTCGCATAGCGCTTGTCGGCGCAATAGGCCTTGTTGTAACGAATGGCACGGCCGATCTGGCGCGATTTAAAGTTGTAGCCAAACGCCGCACCCGCCGAGACACCCACCATATGGTCGCAGGTCAAACCGCGCTCCATCCAAACGTCGAGCACGCCCGCCGTATACATACCGCGGTAGCCGCCTCCCTCGAGCGCAAGCCCCACCGTGCGCGTCGTATCCGGCTGTGCCATGTGACCATCTCCGTTCCTGCGTTTTAAAACGGGACAAGTATACCCGTCAACATATATCGACTCAGTCGCATTTTTCATGCGCACCCAGGCGTTGCCGTTTGGCGAATAATAGCCGTCCACAGCATGTGCGCCCATATATAATTGTGCACTGTTGTCTATACTACTCAGCTGTTATCAACAGCGAACATTAGCCGGCAAAGTAACTCAACAACGCAGCAAGGCGGGGGCCTGGATACACGCAAGGCGCCGAGCAACGACGCGTGTACACTACGAGCTCGCCCGACGCCATCCGCCCCGACCTCAGAAAGCCGCTTACAACATGGACACCGCCAGCAATTACACCGAAACGCTCGAAAAGACCGTCCGTGACCTTCTCGAGCGTCAGGATGATCTGATTAGGACGGCCTTTACCGACCAGCTCACCGGACTTGGCAACCGCGGCGGCTTTGCCCGTTCCCTAGAGGAAATCTGGGAGCAGGAACTGCCCGTGACCATGGCGTTTATCGACATCGATAACCTTAAGCACTGCAACGACGTCTTTGGGCATGACGAGGGCAACCGCTATATCTTGCAGGTAAGTCTCTATCTCAAGCTGTATATGAAAGTGGACGAGGCGGCGTTTCGCATAGGCGGCGACGAGTTTGCCATCCTGTCTACGATTGCGACCGAGGACGACCTCGCCGAGCGCCTGGAACACTGCCGAACGGTCCTACTCAAAAACAACGATTCCGAGATGCCTCACTCGTTTAGCTACGGAGTGTCGCACGCCGACCCCGCCCTGGGTGAAGTCTCCAATCGCATGACACTCGATGCCGACCATCGCATGTACGACTACAAGCTACGCCATGCCATGCATCTTGATCGACGCAATATCGCGCAAGTCCACACCGACGACTTCGAAATAAGCGATCGCGTTTTTGACGCCTTTTCGATGCTCAACGAAGGCCGTTATTGCTTTATCGAGAACTTGGACAAACATCGCACCCTATGGTCACAAGGCGCCCTGCGCGATCTCGGTCTTCCTTCTGAGCATGTAGACAACTGCCACGATTACTGGAAAACGCGCGTCCACCCCGATGACCTTGAGGCCTACATCAACGACATCGACCAAATCTATAATGGCTCCAAACACCGCCGCGTCATGCAGTACCGCATGCGCAATGCCGCGGGCGACTACGTCCTCTGCCGCGCTCGCGGGTTTCGCATCGACGGCGACGGAAATACCCCCTCGCTCTATGTCGGCGAACTTGTTAACCACTCACTCGCCGAGACCGTCGACGCCGCCACGGGCCTCGGAACGCAGCGTATGCTGATCAACGCTATCGATGCCTGCCGTCGCGATCGTTGCGAGACGGGGCTTATAGCGGTCCGCATTTGTGGCACGGCAAAGTTCAACGAGCTCTACGGGGCCGAGGCTGTCAACAACATGCTCGCCGAATACGCAGGCCGCATGCTATCGATCACCCGCGGCAGAAGTCGCGTCTTCCGCTCGCGAAACGCCCAGTTCGTCGTGCTCAGCAACGATCTGGACCACGAGGCATTCGAGCAACTGACCCATCATCTTAAAGAGGCCGTTTTCGCTCCTGTTCGAATCGCGAACGACACCATTACCCCCGTCTGTCTTGTCGTCCCGGCCTTTTACGAGCGCTTAATCAATCAAGCGACCGCTGTTTTAGGCGAACTCGACCGTCGTCTTCGCGCCGCCGGCGGGCTTGCACCCAACGACAGCCTCCCCATACCCGAGATTGAGCGTAAAAGCGCCGTCGCCGAACGCATCGATACGCTCACGGGCCTCTATCGACCCAGCGAGTTTATGCGGCGTGCCAACGCATTTCTTAAGACAAGGCGCGACGCCGCTTGGTGTATCGCCACCGTCGACATGGGTCATATGCGACTGTTCAACGAATGGCACGGACAGGCCGAGGGCGACCGCGTGCTCGCCGATGTGGGCACGGTCCTCAAAGACATCGAGAATGCCGAGATGGGCGTCGCAGGATACTGGGGCCAAGACGACTTTTGCATTCTCATCCCCTTTGAGCACAACACCGTCCATCAAATCTATAACCGCGTTCGTGCCGCCGTGGCCAAGCATGATGACGGCGTGGGTTTCTGGCCGTCCATGGGCGTTTGCCCCATCGACCCCAACGAGGAAATCACCATCGACGCGCAGGCCAAGGCCATGTTTACCAATCGGCGCGCCAAAAACGATTTTAAGGATCGCATCGCCGTCTTTCGCCCCGAGGAATACAAGCGCGAGGTGGCGTTTCACCGCACCCTCACCGAGTTCCAGTATGCGCTCTCAAACGACCGCATCACCTACTACCTGCAGCCCCAGGTTGATATGGAAACCGGCGAGATCATTGGCGCCGAAGCACTCACCCGCCGGATTGACAAGGACGGCTCTCTCATTTCGCCCGCAACGTTTATCCCCGCACTCGAGGAAAGCGGCTTTGTGGTGACGCTCGACAAGTACATTTGGCAGGGTGTCGCCTCGTGGCTGCGCGGGCGCATCGATCGAGGACTTCGCGTGGTTCCGGTCTCGCTTAATGTGTCGCGCGTGGATATCCTTGCCTGCGACGTTGCCGAACATATGGGGGCGCTCGCCGCCCAATACAACCTACCGCCCGAGCTCATGCGTATCGAGATCACCGAGACGGCTTATACGGGGGAGTCCGAGGCCGTGGACAAACTGACAGCCGACCTGCACACCCGCGGCTTCTCGACCTATATGGACGATTTTGGCACCGGCCAGTCCACGCTCGCGATGCTCAAGAACGTCAACGTCGACGTCATCAAGCTCGACCGCACCTTTGTGCCCACCGACCGCGATCAAGGCCGCAGCGCGCAGATCGTGTCATCGATGCTCGAGATGGCGCAGTCGCTCCATCTGCCCGTCGTGGTCGAAGGCGTCGAGACAAATGAGCAGGCAAACATACTACGCCACATGGGCGCCCGCTACGCTCAGGGCTTCCTCTACTACCGCCCCATGCCGGCGAATGTTTTTGAGGCATTGCTCGATGGTGGCAAAAACAACTGATACGCTCGCGCGCAAAACACCACCGCCGAAGGGGACATTTGTCTCCATTAGGGGGTGCGGACAGAAAGTTGGACCGCGGGGCGGTCCGGACTGGAGGTTCGCAT